>JAISZY010000112.1 GCA_031284375.1 Tannerellaceae bacterium
GAACTTATCGAACGAGTGCTGGAGAACGAAGAATTTGCAAGAAAGTTTGGCCGTATGTTTGACGCTATGGAGTAATATGCCTCCTATATAGAACAAACCGCTTGATTAATATTTTTTCATCAATCTTGTATTCAGAGAAATATCTTTTGCCTCAAGTAAAAAAGATGCTTCGTCGGAGGTTTTTATCCTAGTGGGAAACTTTAGTAATCATTTTGATAAGTGCAAGTATTTGGGATAAATTTTATCCGGAAAGGATATTTTGTTGTCCAACGAGGATCTGAAGCGATTTTTGAGAAAGTCCATGTTGGGCAACATTACACTCAATTTATTTCGAATGGACTTCATGTTGGGCAACATTGCACTCAATTTACTTCCAATGGCCTCCATGTTGGGCAACATTACGTTGAATTTACTTTCAATGGCCTCCATGTTGTACAACATGACGTTGAATCCGTTCCGAAGGAGTTGAATGGGTATGCTCATACACTCCGTTAGATTTTTTTTCTTCTACTTAAAATGCAGCAACATATAGATATTATTCCCCTCCATATCCGAACTGTCCACCAACTGTTTCAGCTTTCCGCCGAGCTTGTTCTCCCGATTGGCTTCTTTCAGCTCTTCCAGGTCGAGAACAATCAGCCCCAGCCGGTCGTTCTGCGTCTTTTGTATGGTTTCGGGCGAGATGGTAATTTGCTTCCCTTGATAGTCGTCCCAGGTGATGCGCTGCCGGTAGACTAAGCCGGTTTTACGGTCTTGCATCAGATACGTGCGAGGTAAGCGATTGTTTTCCATTTTTACCGTAACGGAAGATGCAAACACATATCCTCCGGCTTCTACAAAGCTGTTGAGGTAAACAATCGGCTCCATCTTCCTAATCTCCGGCTTTCGTACAAGCGCCGGCTGTAACTCCTTTTGGGCAGACAGGAAAAAGACGGTATCCAACGAGAAATCGCTCAGCAAATATCCCTCTTTGTACTTTACTATATGATAGGCCGGCGCACGGAAGATGGATATGCGCTCTTTATCTTGCTCCATAATATGGAGGGTTATTTTTTCGCCCTTGGGCATATCCGCCGTTTGCACTATATGACCGTCTTCTTTGGAGATAAAGGTAAACGGAGCGGGATAGACATTATAATCGTCGTACAGCAGGAGCGTTGTTGCATCGTAATTCACTATCTCGCTGATGTAGGCTCCCTCCGGCAAGGCTATCGCCCGGCGAAATTCTCCCGACAGGGTATATACTCTAATCTTATCGGGCGAAATCACGTAGAGTTCTTCCGCCGTATCGTCGTAGATTAGCTTGTTGATTCGCGGATAATCTTCCGGGCCATTCCCCAGGCGGTTGAAGGTAGACAGAGGCTTCCCGTTTCGGGAGAAAACAAGGATATCTCCTCCATTCAACCGGCTGATAATAATTTTATCGGAGCCTACGATGTCCGGATCTCCATCGAACAGAAAGTCGTTGTCCGATTCCAGTTGCAGATATTCCATATCGGCCAATTCTTCCAGCATAATGGCTTTCTCCGGGTAGGATGCGCTCAAATCGAACGGAATCCCGTCGCTTTCATTTCCGTTCTTCAACGTACATCCGGAAACGAGCAACCAGGCCATGGCGCCGCTCAGGGCGTAGAGGGTGATGAGGGTCTTCATAAGGTGGTATAGAAAACGGATTCCCGTCATCCTGACGGGAAATCCGCCTTCTTTGCGAAGTTACTAACGTCTTACTTGTATACTTGATGTTTCACCGGCGTCATAACGAAACAAAATTCGTAGTCGCCGTACGGCAAACGGTATGCTTCCAAGGGTAGCGCTCCCCAACTGTTTACGCATCCGAGTCCCATCTGGGCTTTGTCGATGCAAAGATTGGTGTAATCTACCGGTTTTACTTCGGGCGAATGGCGCTGAATCTTCCGAAGGCCTTCGTCCAAAGACTCGATGCTGTAATTCAAGGCCGAGGCGGAGAAGGGGTCTTGGGCGATAAACTGCAGGCCGTAGCCTCCGGCATTGAGTTGCTTCCACCAACGGATGTCGGTCTTCGTTCCCGTTTCCTGGGGACGGATGTAAGAATAGAATTGTTCGGCCACCGATTGGTTGTATCGTCCTATATCGGTCGAATGGTTCCGGTCGGCGTAGTTTTCTCCGGGTCCGCGTCCGTAGTAATCAATCCGGTCGAACTCCTGGGGCATGGGCAACTGCATACCGAAGCGGAAGAGGTTGGCTACTTCGGCCGACTTGCTTGCCGTCATCTTCTGCGTTACCTGCACGGCTCCCCGGTTGTTGATGAGGTAGGTGAGGGAAAGCTTTGCCGATACGGCCGGCAATTCATATTCGGCCTGTACGGACACCATTTCGTTTGCGGACGTATGCGTCAGGGAGACGAGTTTTATTTCCGGATTCAGCCATGCGCGGTATTTGTTTTGCAATCCGGCGCCAAAGTCGTTGTCCGTCGGAGCGCGCCAGAAATTGGGCGTAAGCTTTCCGCCTTGGCGGATGAGTTGTTTGTCTTCCACCTGATATTTGCAGAGGAAGCCGGTTCGTTTGTCGAAATTAAGCACAAACGACTCGCCTGTTACAATGAGGTAATTCCGGTCTTTTTCTACCACCTCCGGCCGAAGCGCCGGCAGGTTTACTTCCGCCACATTGGTCAGTTCCGGCTTCTGCGCTTGATAAGGACGGACGGTTAGTTGGTTCTTTGCCGCAACGAATCCGGCCGGGAGCAAGGCTTCCGCTTTTTTCAGTTTGTAGGCCACGTTCAGGAGCAGTTCTTTGTTGGGGCAAAGGTCGGCGGTTTGAATATCCAGTTTTATCTTGCTTTTCCCCTGCGGCGCCACGTGGAGGTCGTTCACAACGCCTTCGCGCACAATTTCTCCGTCGGCCAGCAATTGCCAGGCGATGTAATAGGCGGAAAGGTCTCGGAAGAAGTTTTCGTTATACACCTCTATCTCGCCGTGCGATAAATCGGCGGGCGTAGTCCGGATGGATTGGTATATCTGTCCCACCTCGTACATGTGAGGATTCGGCGTTCGGTCGGGGCTAATCAGTCCGTTGTCGCAGAAGTTCTGGTCGCTGGCATCGTAGGGATTAAAGTCTCCGCCGTAGGCATAGATTTCTATTCCGTCTTTGTTTTTCCAGCGGATAGATTGGTCTACAAAGTCCCAGATAAAGCCTCCCTGAAATTTCGGATATTTGCGAATTAAATCCCAGTATTCCTTAAATCCTCCCTGCGAATTGCCCATCGCATGGGCGTACTCGCATTGGATAAGCGGTTTGGCGGCATCACCCGAAACATATCGTTCGCTTCTTTCGTAGTCCAGATACATGGGGCAATAGACATCCGTAAACTCGCCGGTACGGGCTTGTTCGTACTGAACCGGGCGGGTTTTGTCTTCGTTTTTAATCCATCGGTAGCAAGCTTCGAAGTTGGGGCCGAAACCGGCTTCGTTACCCAGCGACCAGAAGATAACGGAGGGATGGTTGTAGTTGCGTTGTACGTTCCGTTGATTCCGTTCCAGATGCGCCTGGGCAAAGAGCGGATTCTTGGCCAATGTTTTTTCTCCGTATCCCATCCCGTGCGATTCCACATTGGCTTCGGCAACGACATAGAGGCCGTATTCGTCGCACAGGTCGTACCAGAGGTTATTGTCGGGATAATGACAGGTACGAACGGCATTGACATTAAATTCTTTCATAATTTGGATGTCCTGTATCATCCGTTCGCGCGAAAGAACATATCCTCCGTCGGGGTCAAGTTCGTGTCGATTGACTCCTTTGAAGAGAACCGGCTGACCGTTTACCAGTATCTGTCCGTTTTTCATCTCTATCTTTCGGAAACCTACTTTCAGGGGGATGATTTCCCATACTTTGTTATCGCTTTTCAGGGTAGCCGTCAGGGTATAGAGGTTCGGCGTTTCGGCCGTCCATTTGTCGGGATTGGCAATTTGCAAATCTGCCGTCAGCCGGCCGGCGCCTTTCGCCTGCGAGGTCGCCACGTTGTTGCCTTTGGCATCCGTCAAGGCGATATCTACGGTTCCGCTGCCTTTCAGTTGAAGCGCAACGTGCAGCGTCCCGTCGGTGTAGCGGGCGTCCAAATCGGGCGTTACCCGGATGTCCTGAATATACTGCTTGTGGCGGGCATAGAGATAGCAGTCGCGCCCTACGCCGGAGAAGCGGAAGAAGTCCTGGTCTTCCAGATACGTGCCGTCGCACCAGCGGAATACCTGAAAGGCGATGAGGTTCTTGCCGGGCTTCAGATAGGAGGTGAGATTAAATTCGGCCTCCAACTTGCTGTCTTCGCTATATCCTACATATTTTCCGTTCACCCAGAGGTAGATGTTGGAAGTCACGGAGCCGAAATGGGCGAAGATGTCCTTGCCGTTCCAACCGGCCGGGATGGTTATTTCCCGGCGATAGGAGCCTACATGATTGTTTTCGACGGGAAAATGGGGCGGGTCGTTCACAAACTGATTTCGCCAGGCATAGCCTACATTTACATAGACGGGGTCGCCATAGCCGTTCAGTTCCCACACGGCGGGCACGTGGAGCTTATCCCAGCCTTTGTCGTTATAGTCGGTGCGAAAGAAGTCCGTGGGACGCTGGTCTGCATTGGGCGCCCAGTTGAATTTCCATGGCCCGTTCAAGGAAAGGAAATTGTCCGACACCGTTTTCTCTCCCTTCACTGCCTTTTCGGCCGATTCGTATGCAAAGTAATGTGTATGCATCGGCGCCCGGTTCACGGCATTGGTTTCCGGGTCTTGCCATTCGTTCTTTTGCGCCGTGGCTGCAGATACGAGCAGGACGGAGCAGGAAATAATAAAAAGTTGTTTTCTCATGATTTTTACGATTTATATTCTTTTGTATGTGTCAATCATAACGCGCTCGGTGGGCGGATGCTGTTCGTTGCGCCGTTGCACCTGCTCTACGACCTGCCCTGCCAGCTCTTCAAAGGCGGAGCCGGTGGGCGTATCGGTTTGCAGCGCGGCGGGAACGCCCGTATCGCCTCCTTCGCGGATGCTTTGTACTAAAGGGATTTGCCCCAGAAGGGGGATACCCAGTTCTTCGGCCAATTGTTTCCCTCCGTCTTTGCCGAAGATATAGTATTTATTCTGCGGAAGTTCGGCGGGGGTAAACCAGGCCATGTTTTCGACCAATCCCAGCACAGGTACGTTCACCTTCTCGCCGGTGAAGAGGCTGATACCCTTGCGAGCATCGGCCAAGGCTACGTCTTGCGGGGTGGTAACGATAATGGCTCCCGTAAGCGCCAGCGTTTGCACCAAGGTGAGGTGAATATCGCTCGTTCCCGGCGGGAGGTCTATCAGGAAATAATCCAGCGTTCCCCAATCGGCATCGGCAATGAGTTGTTTCAGGGCGTTGCTCGCCATGGCGCCTCGCCAGAGGAGGGCGTTGTCTTTATCTACAAAGAAGCCGATAGAGAGGAGTTTCACGCCATAGTTTTCGGCCGGTTCTATCCATTCGCGTCCCCGGCGGGATACCATGTGCGGATGCGCCTCTTCGGCACGAAACATCTTAGGCAGAGAGGGGCCGAAGATGTCGGCGTCCAGCAGTCCTACGCGATAGCCTTGGCGGGCGAGGGCTACCGCCAGATTGGCCGAGACGGTGCTTTTGCCTACGCCTCCTTTGCCGGATGCAACGGCCAGGATGTGCTTCACGCCGGGGAGTAGCTTTTCGGCTACGGGCTGTGCCGTGGGGCGTATCGTTGCCGTGATGCGGCCTTTTATGTCTATGTTTTCGTCGGCGTAGGCAAGGATAGCCGCTTCGGCGGCTTTAACGACGGAGCGGATAAAGGGATCGTTCGGTCTGTCGAACAGGAGCGAGAGGCTCACTTTGTTTCCTTCAATACGGATGTTGTCTTCCACCATACCGGCCGAGACTAAGTCTTTGCCTGTGCCCGGATAGCGCACTTTGGCGAGTGCATCGAGGATGAGTTGGGGATAAAGGGTCATATCTATAAGGGATTATTTGCCCGATGTTTGCGCGCTGCGTTTGCTGCGGTTGAAGCTACGGTAGTTGTCCCATTCTATTTCCATATCGGGTTCTACCAGGGTTTCTCTTTCTTCGTAAACGAAACAGAGGTATTTAATGGCAATGCCCCGTTCTATCCATTGCTGCTCGTAGGCGGTACGGATAGAGAGGATTTCGCTGTGGGGATGCGATTGATACAGGTCGTCGCAACAAAGCGGTACGGGAAACCGATTGACCCGGGCCAAGGCCAGGGTATAGGTATAGAGAAAGTGGCTGTCGGTTTTGAGGTGAATCTTTCCGCCGGGCGCCAGCGTCTGTTGGTAGAGGCGGAGGAAGGCGGTAGAGGTAAGGCGTTTGTTGCGCTTCTTCATCTGCGGGTCGGGGAAGGTGAGCCATAGTTCGCTCACTTCGCCGGGTGCGAAGAAGGCGGGCAGGAATTCGATGCGTGTCCGCAGAAAAGCCACGTTCCGCATCCCGGCCTCCAAGGATTCTTTGGCTCCGCTCCACATACGCGCTCCTTTGATGTCTACGCCGATAAAGTTCGCATCCGGCCGTCTACGGCCTAAGCCGATGGTGTATTCGCCTTTGCCGCATCCCAATTCCAGCACAAGGGGGTGGGTGTTCCGGAAGAACCCGTCCCGCCAATGTCCTTTCAAGGCGAATCCATCTTCCTTCCGTATATCGAAAGAAGCTTGAAATACGTGGGGATACGTAGCCATCATCTCAAATTTTGCCTGTTTGTTCTTTCCCATAACGCAAACTTAGATAAAATACGTGATTTGTAAGCGAGTTGCATAAAAATATGTGGTTTTGATGTACACACAGGTAGTGTATTCAGGTGTATTTACTACATTATTGGATTCCCAAGTTTGAAAGAACAAAGATTCGGAGAGAAGATTATAACCTTTTCCTCTCTCCTCCTCTGTTGTTATCTGTTCTGGCTACTCCGGAACCAATGCAGTTGTCATTACCAACCGGGGTTCTGAACCAGAGCGCCGCCAACAATTGCGCCGCTTAACAACATTTCTTGTTGAGGAAATGGAAGTAATTCGTGCTTGCCGATTTTGAAGCCGTATCCTCCCGATTCATTTATAGCTTGATCTCTAACGCCCAAAGCGTATGTAACGCCACTAACAGTAGCTGCACCTGAGGCCGTTGAATTTAAACTAACCAACTTACCATCCGAATCATAATTCGTACCGGACGTATACGCAGAGAAATAAGGAACATCCGATCCTTGATTACTCATATACTTGTCTGCAAGCCCCCAACGTATGAGGTCGTATGCACGAGTACCTTCCATATAGAGTTCGCAACGTTTTTCCTGTTGAAGATCAGAGAGGGTGACCTGGAACATATTTTCCAATCCGGCCCTTCTGCGTACTATATTCATATACTCGTCTGCTTTGGCTTGATTACCTGTCATCAGGTGAGCTTCAGAGGCCAACAATAAAACTTCCGCGTAACGCATAAGTGGATAGTTCTTCTCTGTAGCATGATTTGTAAGGCAATCCTTGTTCTCATCTCTAAAATATTTCATGTCAAACAAACCATCACATGCGTAGATTGTATAAATACCATCTTTAACACCTACGCCCATTTCATTAACAAGTTGATCGTATGTGCGGATACTACCTCTTGTGCGGTCGTTATCGGCTCCTTGCCATGCCGCCATAGCATCATAAGCTTCTTTTCGTGGAGTAAGGAAATTACTTGCACGATTACACGGCACGATGTCTCCATAACCGGTAATTGCGGCATTATCCCATCCGATCATGAAGGATTCAAAATTCGCAGAAAGATTATTCCCTGTATTTGAGGCATCATAGATACGATTAAATTCAAACATGTTTTCGCTGCTCCAGTTGGTAGCTAATTTGAGAATATCAACGAACGGGCCGTCGTAAAGTGCATACATATTGCTATGAATCACCTGATCCAGCATTTCTGCTGCCTTTGACCAATATTGGGATGACGGAGCCTGCGCCACCGCTGCTGCTGCGTTGCTGCCCCCCAGAGCGCCACCACTTAAAGAATAAGTCATGAAAACATACGCTTTTCCCAAAAGAGCTTGGGCGTAGCCTTTAGTGACTGTGGCTATCTTGTCGGTTACAGATGTTTTTTGAGTTAAATCGCCCGAATTAATAGCATCCGTCAGATCGGAAACAACGAGATCCCAAAGTTTCTGAGGATCTCCGTTAGGTAGCTGATATTCGTCGGGAGTTAAACAATGGTCAACCAGCGGAGGAGTTCCCCACGTAGTAATCAACTCCGTATAAGCCCATGCACGCCAGACTTTGGCTTGGGCTACGGCGCCTTTCTTTACCGGAGTGTTTAGATTATCACCGGTAAAGTTGTCAATAATAAGATTACACCGGTAAATGAGGTTGTAGAAGCGTTGGAAATATCCTAATACATACGTATTTTCCGGCCCATACGTAAACTCATTTAATGCTTCATAAAGCGGCTGGTCGTTTCTCTTCAGTCCACCTGAATATACGTCATCGCTCAATACATTCTTAATGAAAGGATATATTCCCAAATCACTACTGTACGTAGCCGTCCAGACATATTTGTAAACTACTGCAAGGGCAGATTTTGCATCTTCATCCGTCTTGTAAAATTCATTTTGTGGTATTACGCCTTTGCGGGCAATATCCAATAAGTCCTCGCTGCACGAAGAAAATGATAGTATTACAGCGATGATTCCTGCTAATAAATATTTTATTTTCATACTATAACTTTTACGTTTTAAAGATTAATATTCACATCATTAGAAAGTGACATTCAGGCCAACTATGAAATTTCTGTTATTGGGATATCTTCCGGCATCTATACCTATATTGCTGCCAAAATCCATGATTTCCGGGTCAAATCCGGGATAGTCCGTAATTGTAAACAGGTTCTCACAGGATCCATAAATTCTCAGGTTCTCTATAAAGAATTTCTTTGTAAAATGGAACGGCAGTGTGTAACCGATCTGTAATTGTTTGAGTTTAAAATAGTCTCCTTTGAAAAGCTGGGCATCGCTTACATAGTAGTAACCTATATTATCCATACCAACTTTAGGTATATGAGTATCTTTATTTGTTTCTGTCCATGCATCTTTTAAAAGATATGCAGGAACATTTGACTGAAGTTGAAATGCCCGTGTTACAGTTTGTAATACTTTGTTTCCTCCCTGTCCGGAGCCGAAGATAATGAGATCGAAATTCTTGTAATTTACCGTAAATGTGATGCCATAATTGTATGTAGGAATACCACTTCCGGCATCAACTTTATCGTCGGAATCGAGTATACCGTTATTGTTTGCATCGTAGAAGGAAGGATTACCGTTTTCGTCTACACCGGTATAATGATATGTCTTGAAGTGCCACATTGGATAACCCTGTTCAAACCAGGTTATCGTGTGACTGTCTTGACTCGTACCGGCAATATAAGTAAGTGTGCTGGTAATTTCTTTTACTTCATTCTTCAGGGTTGTGAAATTACCGTTGATGGAATAACTGAAATCTTTGCCGATTTTATCTCTCCACGTAAATTCAAATTCATGTCCCCTATTTTCAACCTTACCGGCATTGAACGGAGAGGCGGTGATACCCATCACATAAGAAGGGGTGATACCTGTTAAGATCAAATCCTTGGTTGTCTTTTTATACCAGTCGTATGAAAATGACAGGCGGTTGTTCAATAAACGCAGATCAAATCCGAGGTCAAGTTGTTCAGACGTTTCCCATTTCAAATTTTCATTACCTGCTGTAGAAGGAAGTTTGCCGGATGTATAGAGTTTTTGATCCGGTTCAAAAGAATACGTGGTTTGAGTTACATTACCCGAAGAATTTACTTCACCCGCAGCAATAGCGCTCTGCCATGTATAGTTGCTTAATCCGGCTGTTGATCCGTTTTGTCCCCAGGAAACACGAAGTTTCAAGTGTGAGATAGGGGCTATATCTTTCATAAATTCCTCATTAGAGATAGTCCATCCTGCTGAAGCTGCGGGAAAGTATCCCCAACGTCCACTGGATGGTAATTGTGATAAATCGGCGGCATCTGCACGGAGAGATGCTTGCAG
Source organism: Tannerellaceae bacterium (assembly GCA_031284375.1). GTDB lineage: Bacteria > Bacteroidota > Bacteroidia > Bacteroidales > Tannerellaceae > DFXE01. Next base: position 10,055 of record JAISZY010000112.1, read on the forward strand.
GAAATATTTGTTGTTATAATCATAATTAAAGCGGCCATAGTATGCTATTTTTCTTTCCGTAACTTCCTCTCCGCCGGTAACGGATTGGGAATAAGCTCCACTTTTATAGGCAAAAAAGGCATACAGATCATCTGTATTGGGGAATCCGATTTCATTACCGGTTCCTTGCACAGTACCTGTTACATACGATCTGCGATTTTGAATATACGACATACCGCCCATAAGAGTCATATTATGTTTGCCGAACGATTTAATATAATTGGCAAAATTTTCCCATTGGATTCCTTCTCCGGTCATTTCCGTTGCTGAAACGGTTTGATTATACGATGCGGCCTGTGAACTGTAAACTCCAGGAAGCGTCTGAGAGTATGAACGTTGAGCATTCACGGTATATCCTAATCTTGATGTAAGCACAAGACCTTCTATTGGAGTAAAGATTAGAGAGGTGGTGCCATTAATCCTCGTCCCTACAGTGAACTGATTGTAGCGGTTGAGTGTATTGATTGGATTCGCATCATCACCTGTAGAGAAAACGGGCAATGTTGCATAATGGCCATTCTTATCCTGAATAAGTTGGTATCCCTGATCTTTCCATGTAAGCATATGATTTGTCGGTTCTGAAACTGTTGGGGTAAATAGTGGACTCATACGCATGGTTGCTCCAAATATATTTACTCCTCCATAGAGAGAATAAACGTTGCCCGCGGTATTGATACCACTATTTGATTTTGAATACGAAATGTTGTTGTTCGTTGTGATTTTGAACCAGTCTTTCACCTGAGAATCGCCATTGAAAGTGCCCGTGTAACGATCATATGCATCTTTAGAGCCTACAATCGGCCCGTCACTTTGAGTTGCCGAGAATGCGGTGTAATAATTTACATTATTGTTTCCTCCCGAAAATGAAAGATTGTGTCTTGTCATTGTACCGGATTCAAACATATAATCCAACCAATCGGTATCCGTAGTTTTATTACCCCAGTCCGCATCAAGCGCGGATTGATTGGAAGGGCTTAATGCTACCTGATAGTTGTAATATTCCTGAGCGTTGAGCATTTTAGGAATGTTGTTGTTTGTTTGCCATGAATTTATAAAACGATACTGTATACGCCCCTTTGTGCTTTTATCTCCCTGCTTGGTTGTGATTAATACAACACCATTACCTGCACGGGCCCCATAAATTGCAGCAGCCGATGCATCTTTTAATATTTCCATAGACTGAATATCGTCAGAATCGAGATAATTGATATCATTAACCTGACGACCATCTACAACGTAAAGCGGGTCGTTGTTGGAGTTTGAACCCATGCCGCGTACTCGTACATTGCCTGCAATACCAGGCGCTCCTGATGATAAAAAAATCTGCACACCGGCAGTTTTGCCTTGCAAAGCTTGTGTGGCATCTGAGAACGCGCGATTTTCCATATCTTCGGATTTTACCTGAGATATAGCTCCTGTTACTTGACTTTTTCTTTGTACACCATAACCAACTACAATCACTTCGTCCAAAGCTTGCGTGTCTTCAGAGAGAGAAACCGAAAGTGTAGTTTGATTCCCAATCGCTATTTCACGGGTAATATACCCGATATAAGAAACAACTAAAACAGCATTATTAGAAACATTCTGGAGTTGGACTATTCCATCAGAATTTGTTATGTTCCCATTTACTGTTCCTTTCACAATAACATTCGCTCCAATAACAGGCCCTGTGTTATCCAGAACAGTTACCGTTACGGTACGTCCTTGCAGGACGTTATCCACAATAGTATTAGAAGTAATAAAGGCATTACCTGTTATACTAAACAATAATAAGAATACTCCTAAAAGCATCTTTCTTTGAAAGTTTAAGTGACTCATGCGATATTTAGATTTAATAATTAATTTAAAAAAAGCACACATAGATTTACATGAGGGCACCTCTAAAAACCCCAAAATCAAGGCTTGCGACAGAGGCAAAAGCGGAGTTTACTAAAGTAAATGAGCATTTTGCCGACGGAGCGTAACGCAGAGTTTGGGGTTTTTAGAG
>JAISZY010000204.1 GCA_031284375.1 Tannerellaceae bacterium
AATGCCATAGAGAAAGAACTAAAAACCCGCTACAAGCATTATGCCCGCCAGAATGCGCCCTTTAGTCAATATGGTTTCGGCGCCACGATGGTCACGATATGCTAAGGCAAACACCGGAAATACATACTCGAAATGATAGAAATAGAACGAAAATTTACCCTCCTCTCCGGCAACTTCCGCAAGGAAGCGACCCATTCGCGCCGCATCACCCAAGGATACATCTGCGCCGACGAAGGACGAACCGTACGGATTCGACTGTCCGACGGCGAAGCCTTTCTCACCATCAAAGGCCCTTCGGACCAAAAAGGCTGGAGCCGGTATGAATTTGAACAAAAGATACCCACGGCCGATGCCGTAGAACTCCTCCAACTCTGCCGGGAAGGCATCATCGACAAGATTCGTTACTACATCCCCCAAGGAAAACATGTATGGGAAGTAGACGTATTTTGCGGAGAAAACGAAGGACTGGAGATAGCCGAAATAGAACTGGCCGGAGAAAACGAACCCTTCGACAAACCCGCCTGGCTGGGAAAAGAAGTAACCGGCGATGAAAGATACTACAACGCCATGCTCGCCCATACGCCCTACAAACAATGGAAAAATAAAGATTGACATTAAATAAAAAGTAATATGAAAAAATGGTTTGCCCTATGGACATTGTCCGTTATCACCCCCGGCCTCTATGCCGACGAAGGTATGTGGATGCTTCCTTTGCTGAAGCAACAACGATTCTCCGAGATGCAAGCCCTGGGATTAAAACTCCAGGATTACCACATCTATCACCCCGATTCGTCTTCCCTGAAAGACGCCGTAGTTATTTTCGACGGCGGATGCACCGGCGAAATCATCTCGTCCGACGGATTAGTACTCACCAACCATCACTGCGGATACAGCCGGATACAACAACACAGCTCGCCCGAACACGATTACCTGACCAACGGCTATTGGGCTACAACGCGCAAAGAAGAATTGCCTAATCCGGGACTGAGCGTCACCTTTATCGAAAAAATAGAAGACGTAACCGAATACGTGCTCTCACGCCTCGAAAAAGACGACGACCCTACGGGCATGAACTTTCTCTCCGCCACATACCTGAACGCGCTGGCAGCAGAAAAACTTGGCCGGCAATTCCTCCGCGAGCATCCCGGCACGGAAGTAGAAATCAGAGCCTTCTATGGAGGAAACCAATACTATATGTTCACCAAAAAACGATACGCCGACGTCCGGCTGGTAGGAGCGCCGCCCTCGTCGGTCGGAAAGTTCGGCGCCGATACGGACAACTGGATGTGGCCCCGTCATACGGGCGACTTCTCGCTCTTCCGCGTCTATGCCGACGCCAACGGCAACCCGGCCGAATATTCCGAAACCAACCTCCCCCTTCGCCCCAAACGCTGGCTCCGCATCTCAACGCGAGGCATAGAAGAAAACGATTTCGCCATGATGATAGGCTTTCCCGCACGCACAAACAAATACTACACCTCGTGGGAAGTGGCCGAACGACGCGACATAGACAACGCCATACGCATCCATATCCGTAACCTCCGACAGCAAATCATGCTCGAAGAAATGCTGAAAGACCCCGCCCTGCGCATCCGCTACGCCAACAAATACGCCTCCTCGACCAATGCCCACAAAAACGCGGAAGGCTCATCCTGGGCTATCAACAACCGCAACCTGGAACAGGTAAAGCAAGCCGAACAAGACCGCCTGATTGCCTGGGCCAAACAAACAAACAAGCCGGACTATCCCGATGCCCTGCGGATGATGGAACAAATCGTGACAGACAGGAAGAGCCTACGCTATCGGAGCGTGTTACTCGACGAAGCCCTGCTGCGCGGAATAGAATTTACCGGCATACCCGTCGATATTCAGCCCGTGGTCGATGCGCTGAAAGGGAACGATAAACAAAAACGGCAAGAACAAATCCGATTGCTCGCCATGGCATACCGTCGCTTTTTCAACGCCAATTATTCGCCCCAATTGGACAAGAAAATAGCCAAGGTAATGCTGAAGGAATATCGCCGCCTGGCCGCTGCGTACCACCAGCCGGCTTATTTCGCCGTGATCGACAAGAAATTCAAAGGCAACACCGATCGCTTTGTAAACTATCTTTTCGAAAACTCTATCTACGGAAAGTCCGAAAACTTCAGCGCCTTCCTCGAACGCCCTTCGGCCCAAGCCCTCGAAAAAGACCCGATGATTCTCTTCGCCCAAGCCGTACAAAACGAACGGAAAGCCATCGCTTCGGCCTTGAACGAGTTCGACGTCGCCTTGGCATCCGAACATCGCAACTACGTAAAAGGTTTGTTGGAAATGCAAGACGGAGCGCATTTCCCCGACGCCAATTCAACCATCCGCCTCACCTACGGACAGAAGAAAGGATACGCCCCGCGCGATGCCGTTTATTACGAAAGTCAGACTACACTCCACGGCGTGATGGAAAAAGAAGACCCCAACAACTGGGAATTTGTCGTACCCCCACGTCTGAAAGAACTGTACGAAGCGCAGGATTTCGGCCCTTACCGGATGTCCAACGGAAAGATGCCCGTAGCCTTCACCCTCAACACGCATACAACGGGCGGAAACTCCGGCAGCCCCGTACTGAACGCAACCGGCGAACTGATAGGCATCAACTTCGACCGTAATTGGGAAGGCGTAGGAGGCGACATCCAATACCTGCCCGACTATCAGCGAAGCATCATCGTAGACATCCGCTACGTTCTCTTCCTTATCGACAAATACGCCGGCGCCGGCTATCTGCTAAAAGAAATGGAGATAGAATAAGGAATACTCAAAATATCCACTACGCCTGGATTGCTTCACCCTTCGGGTTCGCAATGACGTGCCCCCGCCACCTCCGTCCTTGCGAACCCGGAGGGTGAAGCAAGCCAGCGCTGCCCCGTCATTGCGAACAGGGTGAAGCAATCCAGGGAACCTTATAACAACCATAGTTTACTTACACATAAAATTATTTTTATGAGAACACATTCCATTTATTTCATCCTTCTCTTCGCCCTCTTATCCTTAGGAGGATGTGCAGATAAGAACAGCGAAGAAGAAGAAAATATTGAGGGTATATTAGAACCCTCTCAACGCATCCTGGGGCAATGGCAAGAAATTGCCTGCGGAAACGAATATAATCCCGAACTCCCCCCCACCTCTCAGACCATTGAGTTCTTTTCCGGCGGAACGTATTACGGCGCCTATGGCTTCCATAACGGCTGGAATGTTGGCAAGGCTGATTACCAAATAGCATCCGATTCATTGATTTTGTCCCGAGAAGGCAGCCGTATACATATTTACCGGTACATTTTTATCGGCAAAAAACAACTTCTGGTAGATCACATCTATGGCGATGTGCCATACGTAATGACTATACCTAAATATCATATTTTCGAACGAATAAACACCCAAAAACCATGAAACAGCTTATTTGTATTTTCCTTGCGCTTTTAAGCAGCGGCATCGCAGTTTCCGCACAAGTGTATAGCTACTATTATGATAGCAGGGATGCATTTTGCAAGTTTCCGCAGTTGAAACCGGTTTACGACCGTGCATTTATAAAATCCATGCCTTCTTTCAATGTAGACAGCCTGCTGGAAGAAGACAGAAAACAGGAAGAAGGAGGCCTCTGGAAGGGACCCTTCCGCTTTGGATACGCTTTTGATGTGGATTACACGCTAAACGACGGGCAATGGACGGTAGAAGAAGACAAACGCATCTGGCGCCTGCGTTTCTATTCCAAAGGAGCTTATTCCCTCAATTTTGTTTTTTCCGAAATGAACCTGTCGCCGGACGCCGAACTATACATCTTCAGTACGTATGGATATATGGTCTATGGGCCGGTAACGCAATACCAAATCCTTACAACGGGGAATTTCCTGTCCGATTTGCTGATAGGAGACGATGTAGTGATTCAATTAATAGAGTCTGCCGCTACGAAAGAGGAATCGAAGTTGAGAATTTCGCGCGTGGTTCATGGCTACCACAACACGTATGAGGGAAGGTATTCTCCACCGGATACTCCGCCATCCACCACCCCATGTATAAGTTCCTATTCCGATATCCTCACAATGAAAAACCCCATAACAAGCAACAGTTACACGGTTGTTTCGGGAACAAACAAGCAGGTTACGGTTTCTTTTCCCTACGATGAAAACACCGTACCGGTAAACCGGACCATCGCCTGGTCGCTATACAATTCTTCCGGCGCATTGGCAGCAAGCGGACGTATCGCGGCGCAAGGCGGAACGCTGAACTTCGGCAACCTGCCAAGCGGCATCTATGTGCTTTCGCTCGACACGGAAGCCACCCCGTATACCCACAAGATTGTTCTGAAATAAAAACACAACACGATCCGATTATGCAACTAAAAACATTTTCCATAATTCCTATTTTCTTCGCCCTCTCATACTTGAGCGAATGTGGAGACTACTACAACATAGAACCCACTGCGAAAACTATCCTGGGGAAATGGCAAGAGATTGCCCGCGGAAACGATTGGTATCCCGAACTCGAACCCGATGGACACATCATTGAATTTCTACCCGACGGAACAATGCCCGAAGGAACTTATCACAGTGGCTCTTTCACCCTCAGTCTGATTGGAATCCGAACGTCAAGCTACCAGATAGACGAAGAGTTTGTGTATCTGAACAGCGGCAAGCCGCTGATAGGGTATACCTACCAATACAGCTTTAGCGGAACAGATACGCTCCGGATGGATCTTATCTCCGGTGTGAGGACATTTTCCATGGGAACCCCTCTTTTTAATATCTACAAACGAGTAAAATAAATTCACTCATAACACCCCACATCATTATGCAACTTAAAACAATTTATCTAATCCTTGCCCTCGCCCTCTTGGTTCCAACAGGATGCGCAGACAATAACGAGGAACAAGAAGTAACGATGGAAATCCGGGAACTCTTCCTGGGGAAATGGAAAGAAATCGCCCGCGGAAATGATCTACATCCCAAACTCGAACCCGATGGACACATCATTGAATTTCTGCCGGACGACACCTATCATGCTTATTTCGACAATGGAGAAGTTTCAACAAGCAGCTACCGGATAGATGCAGAATTTATGTACTACGACGGCGGAACACCCCCCAGCGGATTTACTTACCGATACGGTTTCTCCGGCACAGACACGCTCCGGCTGGATTATGTGACCGGAAATCTAACCAAAATATCATCTACCCCTCTTTTTAATATCTACAAACGAATAAACACCCCGTGAACCATGAAACAAAACATCGCAGCCGGCCTTACCCCTTAAAAACGGCAAGGCCGACTGATTTTTGTTTAAGAATCATTCACATTCAACGCTTCGCACAAATTCTAAACCTTGATCAACGTTTCATTCAACGTTTCGCGCAAAATATATTTTACAAAAATTTATATTCAACGCTTCGCGCAAATTCTAAACCTTGATCAACGTTACAATCAACGCTTCGCGCAAATTCTAAACCTTGATCAACGTTACAATCAAGGCTTCGCACAAATTCTAAACCTTGATCAACGTTTCATTCAAGGCTTCGCGCAAATTCTAAACCTTGATCAACGTTTCATTCAAGGCTTCGCGCAAATTCTAAACCTTGGTCAAATTTTTTTTTGAAAAAAACAGTTGCATATATTGTTTTTTTTCCCATATTTGTGCCCAATAGAAAAACATACCATTTATATATTCATCTAAAAAATAACGATCATGCTGGAAATAATTATTCAACCCTCAGTGATGGGAAAATTGCGAAATGCCGAACATTTCGATATGCTCTTCAACGTTGTCCTCCACGTAAAAAGCAAAGGAGAACTGAAACCCGCCGCCCTTCTGACCTCTTGGAACGCCTTCGATCAAGCCTTCGACCACGAAGACAAAATCTACAAACGAGCTGCCAAACGCGAAGAAACAACCCTCATTAAAGCCGCCCACGAAAAACGAAAAAAATCCTATATGGGATTCAAATATCTGGTCGAAGCCGCCTCTTACGACGGAACTCCTGCCTCGCAGGATGCCGCCAAACTGATCCTCTCCGTAATGGAAAACTATCACAGCGCCTATTATGCGCCCATGACGGAGGCCTCGGCCCTCTTCGTGAACCTTGTCCAAGACATGGAAAAAGAAAATCACGCCGACAAAGTGGCCCTCATCACCGGAGCAGCCGTAGCGCTGGCCAACCTCAAGGCAAACAACGAAGCCTTTATAACCCTCATGGCCGGACGTACCTTTGCCGAAGAAGAAGCCAAAGTGGAAGGCACCATGAGCGACGCCCGAAAACAAACAGACCAGAAATTCACCCTCTTTGCCGAAGACGTGAACGCCTTCTACCGAACCAACGAAAGAGCAGCGACCAAAGACCCCGAAGTAAGCGCCCTGCTGGCCGACATCATCGTCTTTATCAACTCCTATATCCACAAATACGAAACAACCTATTCCCGCCGCAATGCCAAATATCACAGCGGCGGCAACAAACCCTCGCAACCCGACGAAGAACTCCCCGACGAACCGGCCCAACCCGCCATCCCGGAGTTCTCCATCAACGCCCAGGAAACATTGGGCAACAGCTCCGTCATCTCCGGCTACGGCACCCAGATGACCCTCCGCGCTACCGACCCAGAGGCCTTTGCCGACGTACTCTACCCCGTAGCCCGCGGCGGTATCCTGAAGCTCGCCTATCCCGAAACGGAAAACGCAGAACTTTACCCCATAGCCGATTTCCTGTTCGACACCGACGGCACAACCCCCATCGGCCTCTTGGTAGACGCCCCGAACGCCTACACAGCCTTTGCCAAACCCTTCGTCGCCTCCGGCCCGGCAGAGACCCAGGTATTGAAAGACGACCAACTCTTAGCCATCCTCTTAGAGGTACAGTTCCCGGCTACAATGAGCGAAGGGTAATATCGTTCGCCACATGCAACAGATAGCGATAAAAAATTTCGGCCCTGTAAAAGAAGGGATTGTTCATATAAATAAAGCTACCGTATTAGTCGGCAATCAAGGCTCCGGCAAAAGTACGGTAGCTAAACTTATCTCAACGTTTATCTGGATAGAAAAAGCCTTGGTACGCGGCGATTACGACAAAAAATGGTTTGAAAGTAAAAACAAACTGAAAAATCAATACCTCGCCTACCACCGCATAGAGAATTATCTTTACCCCGATACGGAAATCCAATATCAAGGTAGCGCTTATATCATCCAATATCGGGAAGGAAGGATGTTGATAACAGAAACATCCGAAAATACATACCCGCTACCTCAAATTATGTATGTTCCGGCCGAAAGAAATTTTCTTTCCTACATAAAAGATGCCAAGGGATTCAAACTATCATCGGCCTCCTTGCGGGAGTACAATACCGAATATTTTAACGCCAAACAAGCCATGAAAGGCGCCATACGGTTGCCCATTAACGATACGGATGTAGAATACAACAAACAATACGACAATCTGTATCTGAAAATTGCCCAGGATAAAAAAATAGAAATATCGGAAGCCTCCAGCGGTTTTCAATCGTTTGTTCCCTTGTATTTGGTATCGGATTATCTGGCCAATTCGGTAAAATCTCGCCCGGATAAGAAAGAAGCCATAAGTAGCGAGGAAGAAAATCGTTTCAAGAAAGGCGTACAGGCTATATGGGCAAACGAAACTTTAACCGACGAGCAAAGCCGCCTTGTCTGCAAGATTTACCAAAACGGCATTTATCAATATTGTAGAAGAACCGGAACAAAACCTTTTCCCTACGTCTCAATGGAAAATGTTGCAAAGTTTGTTGGAATTTAACAAGATGAACAACGGCAATAAACTGATTCTAACCACACACAGTCCGTATTTAATCAACTATTTAACCTTGGCCGTAAAGGCAGGGGAGTTAAAACAACAAATTAAAACAAACGCACAAAGAAACAGTTTGGAACGAATCGTACCGTCGGAAGCAACAATTGATGCAAAAGATTTATCCATATACGAATTGGACGAACAGCGCGGAAGTATTCAACCGCTTAAAACATACGAAGGACTCCCCTCGGATGAAAACCGGCTTAATAAGATGCTGGATGAAGGCAATGAATTGTTTGCTCAACTCATCGAAATTCAACAACAGTTATGAGTGCAAAGAAAACATTCCCTCTGTTTAGTTTTTTCGATTCTGCCAAACAATATCATTCGCCACATGCACCGTATGGCAAGCCGCAAAGGCGGCGGTTTCGGTACGGAGCCGGCTTTGTCCCAACGAAACCGCGCGGAATCCCTGTCCGCAGGCCTCGTCTATTTCTTCGGGGCTGAAATCTCCTTCCGGACCAATCAGAATCAACGTATTTTCTCCCGGTGAACAGGCGCGGGCCAAAAGGAGATTTTCTTTTTCCCGGCAATGGGCAATAAATTTATGTCCGTCGAAAGGTTGCCGAACAAAGGCCGAAAAATCCGTCATCCCCCTGCCCAGGCTGGGCAATGTAGCTTTGCCGGATTGCTTCATGGCCGAGATAAGAATCTTTTCCAAACGCGACGTATTCACTTCGCTTCGTTCGGAAAAGCGGCATTTCAGAAACGTAATGGCATCGATGCCCACTTCGGTGGCTTTTTCGCAAAACCACTCCATCCGGTCTATATTTTTGGTGGGAGCCACGGCGATGTGGAGGCGGAAATTCCAAAGAGGCGCCGTAGCGTATCGTTCTGTGATAGTTACTTGGCAATGTGCAGGATTCGTGGAGCGGAGAACGGCCTTGTAGAAAAAGCCCTTACCGTCGGCGAGCAACACCTCGGCGCCTTCTCCCAGGCGGAGTACGCGGAGAGCGTGACGGGCTTCTTCTTCCGGCAATTCGGGATTCAGCGCAATGTGGGGCGCAAAGAATATCGGCATAGAGAATGGTTGGCTCATCCCATAATCATGCCCACGATGGTGGCCGACATAATCGACACCAACGCGCCGCCAATCATGGCCGGAAACCCGAAACGGGTAATCATTTCTTTCTTTCCGGGCGCCAGTACGCCGATACCGCCCAGTAAGATGCCGATGGAGGAGATATTGGCAAAGCCGCACAGGATGTAGGTAGACATGACGACCGATTTTTCGTGCAGAAACATACCGGCCTCTTTCCATTGTTGCATCTGCGAATAGGCCACAAACTCGTTCAGGATGGTTTTCTGTCCCAGCAGCGAACCCACCGTAGCGATATCGTCGAAGGGTACGCCCGTCAGCCACATGAAAGGCGCCAAGATAATCCCCACAATAAACTGAAAGGTAAGCCCGTCCGATTTGCCGTTCGTGAAATCTTGTATCCATTCGTTCAGCCCGGTATAGCGACCGATTATGTCTTTCGACACATAATTGACCAAAGCCACCAGGGCAATAAAGACCAGCAACATGGCGGCGATATTCACCATCAGTTTTATACCCGTAGACGTTCCGGCCGCCAGGGCGCTCAGGGGACTGGCATGTTCGTTCGTTTTTTCTATTTCCACCAGTTTGTCGCCGGTTTTTTCCGTTTGCGGGCAAAGCATTTTCGCCATCACGATAGCGCCCGGAGCCGCCATCACGGAAGCGGAGAGGAGGTGTTTGGCAAACATCACTTTCTCCATCGGGCTGTCGCCTCCCAACATGCCGATGTAGGTACCCATCACCGACCCGGCTATCGTTCCCATACCGGACACCATCACTAAGAATATTTCCGAGCGATTCATCGAAGCCAGATAATTCTTGATTAAAACCGGCGATTCGGTCATCCCCATAAAGATATTCCCGGCAGCAACGAGTCCTTCCGACCCGGATATATTCATAAACCGTCGCAGCAGCCAGGAAAAACCTCCTACCACTCGCTGGATAATTCCCCAGTAATAAAAGAGCGAAACCAGGGCGGAAAAGAATATCACAATGGGCAACGAATGTAGCAGGAAGCTGAATCCGTTCGCCCGCTCGGCATAGGGGCCTAAGAGGAAGACCAGCCCGCTGTGCGTGAAATCCATCAGCTTGACAAACGCCCGGCCTGCCCATTCAAACAAAAGACCTACAAAGGGAACATACAATACGGCAAGGGCCAGTATGACTTGCAGAAACAATCCGGCGCCTACCAACTTCCAGTCGATATGCTTACGGTCAAAACTGATGGCATAGCACACAAACAGTATGCAAATCATTCCTACAACGCCTCTCAGGAGCGACACGGCATTAAATCCCAGGGGTTCTATCATGATGGTTCTCCTCCGTTATCTTTTTTCCGGCGTGTCAGTTCGTCTTTGTACATTTTGGCATGTTCGTAATTCTCGATTGTAACGGCTTGCTCCATACGAAACTCCAGGTCGCTGTCTTGCAAAAGAGAGAGCCATTTTGTCAACTGGGCTTCATCTTTTATATCGCCCGGCTCTACATTCTTAAGCATAAAGCGGTCGTTATTATCCTCGTCTTCCTCGCCTTCTATGGTAGAAGGGGTATCCATTTCAACGCCACAATCAGAAAGAATCTTTTCGTTGACGTAGATATCGCATCTCATGCGAAGCGCAATAGCAATCGCGTCCGACGTGCGCGAATCTAACCGGATTTGCCTACCCTCGTTTTCCAGCAACAGTTCGGAAAAGAAGATATCGTCTTCACATTTATATATACACACTTCGACCAAACGGATATTATACGTTCGGAGGAAGGTATGAAACAAATCGTGCGTAAGCGGCCTGGGGGGGACGATTTGTTCCAACTCAATAGCGATAGCCTGGGCTTCGGCTATTCCAACGGTAATAGAGATATGCCGCGAACCGTTTTCTTCGGCAAGAATCAGAGCATAGGTACCATAGTGTATCTGACTGTTAGTTAAGCCCTGCACTTGTAATTTTACTTTTGTATCCACGTTTTTATTGTCTTAAACTCCTACAAAAATAATATTATTTAAAACAATTTGTTTTCATGCCGTAAATTTCTTGTTGTTTATTCGGATTTTGACGACAGAAAAGTTCTCAATAAACAACTTTCGCGGTATGACCTCCGTTCGTGACGATGTAAAGGCCGCGTACCGGCAGCGGGAGACGTTGCTCCACGGTGCGAGCCGTTTCGCCGAAGACGAATACTCCATGCAAATTCATTTTCCCACCCGTTGGCTTCAAGCGATGGAGATATTTTGTTTGGCCGGGATGAAAGAAAATTACCGGGCGGATGTTACCTTTGTGGAATATTAATTTAAGAATAAGGTATGAGGAAAATTTACAAAGTTCTGATGATGTTTGCGCTGGCAACGATGGTTGAAGCGCAAATTGTGACGCCTGTTACATGGAAAATTACGCTGGACGATACCGGTTCGCCGGAAAAAACAATCGTCTTCTCCGCCGTCATCGATAAAGGATGGCATCTGTATGACATGAATCTGCCGGCCGGCGGACCGGTGTCTACTTCTTTCGACTTCGAAACGCTTACCGGCGCCGAACGAGTAGGCGCACCGGAAGCTTCCACGCCGCCTACTGTAATATACGACGAGTTGTTCAATATGGAATTGCGCTGGTACGGGGGACAAGTTTCCTTCAGACAAAAAATAAAAGTAACGGATGCGAGAAAATTCAAAGTAGCCGGCGAAGTAGAGTTTATGGCTTGCAATGACGAGATGTGCCTCCCGCCGGAACGGAAAACATTCCGGTTCGACAGGAAAGATATAAAAAAGGAGGGCGACATCCTCGCTTCCTCGAACGAAGAGACGGAAGAAGAACTTGCCGCCGTTTCCGAAGACGATGAAGCAACATTCGACTCTACCGATACTTCCGCCCACGCCGTATCTTCATCTTTGGAAGAAAACAAGAAGAACACCGCAGCCGGAGAAACAACCCCAACGGCAGAACCGGCGCTCTGGAAACCGGTCATCGACGAAATGAAAGCCTTTGGCGACGTCACCCTGTCGGCCGCCGATATGTCGTGGCTCTTTATCTTTTTCGCCGGCTTCCTTGGAGGATTACTCGCCTTGCTCACACCCTGCGTGTGGCCCATGATTCCTATGACGGTGAGTTTCTTCCTCAAACGAACCAAAGACCGCTCCAAAGCCATCCGCGACGCGCTGACCTACGGGCTGGCCATCATCCTTATCTACTTAGCAATGGGATTGATTCTTACCGGCCTTTTCGGAGCCGGCGCATTGAACGACCTGGCAACAAACGCCGTGTTCAACGTCTTGTTCTGCCTCCTGCTGGTGATGTTTGCCGTCTCCTTCTTCGGCGCCTTCGAGCTGACGCTGCCCGCTTCGTGGACGAGCAAATTAGACCGCAAGGCCGACTCGGCCACCGGCCGGCTGAGCATTTTCTTTATGGCATTTACCTTGGTCTTGGTGTCGTTCTCCTGCACAGGGCCTATCATCGGCACATTGCTGGTACAGGCGGCGGCGATGGGAAGCATTGCCGGGCCGGCCATCGGCATGTTTGGCTTTGCGCTGGCATTATCCGTTCCGTTTGCCCTTTTTGCCATCTTCCCCAATTGGCTGCAAAATATGCCCAAGTCCGGCGGCTGGCTGAACAGCGTGAAGGTCACGCTGGGATTCCTGGAGCTGGCGCTGGCGCTGAAGTTCCTTTCCGTGGCCGACCTGGCTTATGGATGGAGAATCCTCGACCGCGAGGTATTCCTGGCGCTGTGGATTGTGATATTCGCCTTGCTGGGATTTTACTTACTGGGAAAAATCAAGTTTGCCCACGATAGCGACGTGAAACACCTCTCCGTTTCCCGTCTGTTCTTAGCCATGGTATCGCTCTCCTTTACCGTATACATGCTCCCCGGTCTGTGGGGCGCTCCGCTGAAGTCTATCAGCGCCTTCGCTCCTCCTTTGTACACGCAGGATTTCAGTCTGTACGATAGCGAAGTGCATGCGGCCTTCGACGACTACGAAGCCGGTATGCAATACGCCCGGCGAGTAGGCCGGCCGGTGATGATAGACTTCTCCGGCTATGGATGCGTGAATTGCCGGAAGATGGAAGCCGCCGTATGGACCGATCCGAAGGTGAAACAATTGCTCGAAAAGGATTATGTGCTGATTACGCTTTTCGTAGACGACAAAACCCCGCTCCCCCGCATCATGGAGGTAAAAGAAAACGGCAAGGCGCGCCGGCTCAAAACCGTGGGCGACAAATGGAGCTACCTGCAACGAAGCAAATTCGGAGCCAACGCCCAGCCGTTCTACGTATTGCTCAACAACGAAGCCTATCCCCTCGGCCCCTCGTACGCTTATAATGAAGATATATCCCAATACATAAAATTTCTGCAAGATGGCCTGGCAAACTACCTCCCGTGACGAACAAATGAAAGCTTTCGGCAAACTGTTGGATATTCTCGACGAATTGCGCGTGAAATGTCCGTGGGACAGAAAACAAACCAACGAAAGCCTCCGCTCCAATACCATAGAAGAAACCTACGAACTCTGCGACGCCATCATCCGCGCCAGCAATGCCGATATAGAAAAGGAATTGGGCGACCTCCTCCTCCACGTTGTCTTTTACGCCAAAATAGGGGAAGAAAAGGAAGCCTTCGATATCGCCTCCGTATGCGAAACCCTGTGCGCTAAGCTGATTTACCGACACCCGCACGTATTTGGCGACGCCGGAGAAACCAACACCGCCACCCAAGTGGAACAAAGCTGGGAACAACTCAAACTGAAAGAAAAAGACGGCAACAAAACCGTGCTGGAAGGCGTGCCCGCCTCGCTCCCCTCCGTAGTAAAAGCCCACCGCATACAAGACAAGGCGAGAAACGTGGGCTTCGACTGGGAAGAACGCGAACAGGTATGGGATAAGGTGCAGGAAGAATTGAACGAACTGAAAGTCGAAATCGCCCAATTGGACGCCGACCGGATGGAGGCCGAGTTTGGCGATCTCTTTTTCAGCCTCATCAATGCCGCCCGACTGTACAAAATCAACCCGGATAATGCGCTCGAACGTACCAACCGGAAGTTTATCCGCCGCTTCAATTACTTGGAAGAACATACCATACGGGAAGGTCGTCCACTCAAAGGTATGTCGCTCCAAGAGATGGACAAAATATGGAACGAAGCCAAAGCCAAAGGATTGTAATGGAGATGAGCGATATACTAATCCACTGGTATCGGGAGCACAAAAGAGAACTGCCCTGGCGAGAAGTAAAAGACCCCTATCTTATCTGGATTTCGGAAGTCATCCTCCAGCAAACCAAAGTGGCGCAGGGAAGAGAATATTTCCTCCGCTTTACGGAACGCTTCCCCAACGTACCTTCGCTGGCCGAAGCCGAAGAAGACGACGTGCTTAAATACTGGCAGGGACTGGGCTATTACAGTCGCGCTCGCCATCTGCACGCGGCAGCACGCAGCATCATGGAACATTTTGGCGGACATATTCCTTCGGATTATCACGCCCTGCGTTCCCTCCCCGGCATTGGCGAATACACGGCGGCGGCCATCGTTTCCTTTGCCTGGAACAAACCCTACCCGGTGGTAGACGGGAATGTTTTCCGCGTCCTTGCCCGTCTTTTTGCCATCAACACGCCAATAGACGCCGGCCGGGGCAAGAAAGAAATTACCGCGCTGGCAACGTCTCTTATGAATCCCCAAAAAGCCGGGCTGCATAACCAAGCCATCATGGAGTTCGGCGCCCTCCATTGCCTTCCGGCCAATCCGGATTGCCTACATTGTGCGCTTCAAACTAAATGTATGGGATACGCCTCCGGTTCGCCGCAGGCGTATCCGGTAAAACAGCACAAAGCCCGCACACGTTCGCGTTATTTCCACTACCTTCATGTAGTGTGCGAGGGGAAAACCTGGCTGCATCGCCGGGAGAAGAAAGACATCTGGACAGGGTTGTACGAATTTCCATTAATCGAAACCCCGGAGCCGGCAGATTTCGTTGAACTACAAGCTACGGAAACCTTCCGGCATCTTTTTTCCGGAGCGGGGCAGACAGCCGTATCCATTGTTTTGCCCGACGTGAAGCACATCCTTTCCCATCAGATACTTTATGCCACTTTCTACCGCATAGAAATAGAAACGCCCACGGAAGCCATGCAATCTTATCTCCAAGTTTCGGGCGAAACGCTCAACGACTACGCAATCCCCCGCCTGATTCAGATTTATTTGGAAAAGGACGGGTCTGCGTAATGTATGAACCCTGTCCCGGACAAACCGTAAAGGGGAACCGGAACGGATTTCCCTCGCCATAATTTATGGCGAACGAAACCGGAACGAATCTCCTCCGCCATAATTTATGACGAAGGGAACCGGAACGAATCTCCTCCGCCATAATTTATGATGAAGGGAATCGGAACGAATCTCCTCCGTCATAAATTATGGCGAGGGAAATCAGGATGAATCTCCTTCGTCATAAATTATGGCGGGAATCTTCCGATATTATGCTCCCCAAAGATGCCCCCGGCGAAACAAAAAAAACAGCGAACGTACGTTAGGCTTTACAGATAACGTACGTTGCTGCTTTGAGCGATGTTCTTACTTTCACAAGCCGGCACACCTTATATAGTTCGTATGGATGTACGCTTTTGGCTACGTACACCAGAGAAAAAGAATGCAAAATTTATTTAGTCCAACTCGTCTCCGCTGAGGCGAATCATTCAATTGCTCTCACCTTGATGGTTTCCTGATATATCGCTCCGTCCTTCTGAAGCTTATTAACGATTATATCGAAATCATAAAAGTCGCCGGGATTTTGCAATAGCGTATCCACTTTAAATACTTTGATAATGGTATCGTTGATAAGAGGGGTAAGAGGGTAAAGACGAATTGAATCTGCCGGCTTCGAAGAGGTAATATAATGATCGAACAGGTTGCCCGAATAACTATTGAAACCCAGTTGATACCTTACGGACGTATCATTCGGTATATCATATCTTGAGTTTGCCTGATCCCACGACACAGTAGCTACTTTTGAAGGTATCAAGTTACTTACCGTTGCTACCGATAATGGCCAAGGAGTCGCAATTCTAAGCGGATAGGGCGATAACTCAGACCGTACCGTGTCGTTAATTACTATGCGGTAATATATGTTTTTTCCGAATTCCATAGCGGGAACAGTCGTGAGCCACGGATCATTCCTCATGCGGGCAACATATAAGGTATCGTTATTGCTGCCTACTTTGGTGATTAATCCTTTATCGTCGAAAAATTTCGGGCGATCTAACCGAACGGCCGTTAATGGCTCATTTCTTGAATTTCTTAGTTGGAAATCACTTCTCGAAGAAGAAGGATCTCCTAACAAGTTCATGTATTCTCGCGACTTGTTGATGGAGAAGATTACGGCCAAACTGTCGCTGCCTACCAGTCTTGCTATATGGAATTGGTCTTCTACAAGTTCTCCCGTCCCTCGCCGTTTCCATTTCCACATGAGACTATCTTCTGTAATCTGCGTAGTTCCATGACGAACAAAATCCATCCATGTATATTGTAAGTTTAAGTCTTCTGTAAGCAATTCAACCACAGAATCTCCCGGCAGCACCTTCGCGTAGCCAATGAACTTGAAAAACAATGTCGGCTCCGGATCCGGTTTCCATTTGGGGAGTTTAATGTGGTCCCATGTCCTTTTTACTTTTTGCCTACCGGTTACGGGGTCTGTTATCATAACCGGATTGCCGAACGCATCTTTTTCCTGGATGGGGGTATATAGTTCGTAGTAGTCGCTAAAGTCTACAATATACATCAATAATGTATCGGCCATCATCTTTGATGTGGTAGTATCATACGCTCCTTTTACGGAGTTCCATTCGTAGAACGTCCAATAGCCGTCATCGCTGACTGTGGGCGCTTTCGCATCGGCTCCTCTCTCTCCGTCGCGAGCGATAGCCCGATAAGATGTCGGACTCCCAGGAGGCGTGGCATTATACCACATACTATCAAGTATGACCCACTCTGTTCCATCTTTTCCCGCTGCTCCATCTTTTCCATGCTTAACCTCTTTTGTCATAACAGTATTACCCTTCGCATCCGAAAATGTAATAACGTATCCTTCAGGTGATTCGACTACAGACGTAACCACCATTCCCTTATCAATCAACGCCTGAATTTCCGCCAATTGTTCCTCTACCTTCGTAATACGATCATCCAACACATCCAATTCCACCCCATAGCATGTGGTAAATATATAAGCCATCACCAACCCCAATGGAATGAGATAAAATAAAATACTCTTAATTTTTTTTGCACTCATATTCTTTTAATTTATTGTTTATACTTGTTTGTGGATTCATTCTGTGTATGATTTCCGCGGGCTAAGGTATGCCTTTTCTAATGCCTCAAATCATTTTTTAATGCCTTATTACCGACAGGTAAAGGCCGATTTCTGTTGAAAAACTGTTCATAACTGTTCATATATTGTTCGTGCATCGGAGGGGACGGTATGAGCTTTTCAATACGCTTCCGACGAACTTTCCGTATCACTGCTTGGCTTTTTTGAACTGAGCCAAGATGCCGACAGGATGTTTATAACTACCTTCGCGCCGTATTTGAAAACTTTTTTAAAATCGTATGAAACATCAACATTTTTACCAACAACGGCCCTTCCGCTTCAAAAGGTTTGCGAGAAAGGGCTACGCTGTATTTAACAGTATGCACAGAGTAGTGAACATCGGAGTAGTGGCCGGTTGCGTGCTGACGGCTATGCACGTTCCTGCCGCCCATGCGCAAATTACCCTGACGGAAGTAACCGTAACGGCTGCACGAATTGAGACGCCGCTCAGCCGGGCGCCCAAACCGGTTACGGTTATCACCAAAGAAGAAATTGAGCGCGCGCCCGTTCGGAGTATCCAGGATTTATTGGTCTATGCCGCAGGAATAGACGTGGTGCAACGAGGCGGCCACGGCGTGCAAGCAGACCTCTCCATCCGCGGAGGTACATTCGACCAAAACGCCATCCTACTAAACGGCGTGAACCTCTCCAACGCCCATACCGGGCATTATAGCTTAGACGTCCCTGTCAATTTGTCCGACGTAGAACGTATTGAAATCATCCACGGCCCCTCGGCGCTGGTTTATGGCGTAGGCTCTTTTTCCGGGGGAATCAACATCGTAACGAAAAAGAAAGCTTCCGAAAAACTTTATGCCCGCACCGAAGCGGGGATGCACCGCCTTAGAGGTATGGAAATACGAAGCGCCCTACACAGCGGTAAGGCTGTGCACAGTCTCTCGGCAGGCCACAACAGTTCCGGGGGATACGTGGCCAATAGCGATTATACTATATATAATGTATTGTGGCAAACGCGCCTCAACCTGCCGGGCGAATCGAAAATAGATGTGCAGGCCGGGTACAACGACAAGAAATATGGAGCCAACACGTTCTATTCCGCCCGTTATCCGAATCAATACGAACAGACTTCTACCTATATGGGCGCCATAAAAGGGGAATTGGGCGCAACACTGAAAGTTATTCCTATTCTTTACTGGGACAGACATTACGACCAATTCGACCTGACAAAAGGTTCGGAGGCCGGACGTAACTTCCACCGAAACGACACCTACGGCGGAAACCTTATCCTAATGTATCGCTCCCGACTGGGGAATACCAGCTTGGGCGTTGAACTGCGCCAAGAAAACATCGTGAGCAGCAACTTGGGCAAACCCATGCCGAAGCCGTGGGGAAACTATACAAAGTCCGACGCCCGCACCACCATAGGCGCTGCTTTGGAGCATACGCTCGTTCTGAACCGCTGGACGCTCTCGGCCGGCGCTCTGCTGAGCCATACCGGCCTCCTGAAAAACAACTATACGCTCTACCCCTCGGTAAGCGCGGCCTGGCGTCCTTCCGATGCCCTGAAGCTGTCCGCCTCGTGGAGCAAGTCCACCCGTATGCCCACCTTCACCGATTTGTATTATACCACGGAAACACATAACGGCAATGCAGGGCTGAGACCCGAAAAGTCGGAATCCTTCGACCTCGAACTGCAATACAACGCCTCGCCGATACAGGTGCATCTGCGGGGATTCCTCCTCTACGGCCGCGACATGATAGACTGGGTAAAGACGAATCCGCAAGACAGCAAATGGGCGTCGTGGAATCTGACCCAAGTAAACACGCAGGGTTTGGAGGCCGGCTTCCGCTTCCGGCCCGCCCGATTCCTGCCTTTCCTGGGAGAATCTTCGGTGGTGGCGGTCGATTATGCCCGGATGCATCAAACTACCGATACGCAGGGACTGATTTCGATGTATGCGCTCAATTATCTGAGGGATAAATTCACGGCGCAGTTCAGTCACCCGATAGTAAAAGAGTTGTCGGCCAACTGGTATTTTCGTTTCCAGAAGCGCATGGGCGTATACGAGAAGTTCGAGAACTTAGAAAAAACAGGCGACGTTCCCTACCCCGCCTTCTCTACCCTCGACCTGCGCCTGGCTTACCGGTATCAGGACATCACCCTCTATCTTAATCTCAACAATCTGTACGATACGTATTATTTCGACAAAGGCAACGTGCCCCAAGCCGGTTTCTGGCTTATGGGCGGAATCGGCTACACGCTCCGGTGAGGCGGATGCTGTAACTTCGGGCGGCTACTCGAAACGGATGCTTTGAGCAGGTTCTATATGGGTAATCAACCGGGTGGGGCCAAGCATCATAAGCAGGATGGCGAGGAGTGCGCCGAGGTTCAGCAGAAGAAGAGACGAGAGGTTGAGGTCGATAGGCACGGCGTCGAGGTAATAAGTAGAAGGATTTAGTTTGAAGATACGGAAGGTCTGTTGCACAAAGCAAACGGTGATGCCTATCAGGTTTCCCCAGAGCATCCCTTTACTTATCAGGAAGAAAGATATATAGAGGAATACCTTCCGGATGCTGCGGTTGCTCTGTCCTAAGGCTTTGAGGATGCCAATCATGCGGATTCGTTCCAGTATAATAATCAGCAGGCCCGAAATCATGGTGAAACCGGCTACGGCCAGCATCAGGACGAGGATAACAACCACGTTGGTGTCGAGTACGTCGAGCCAGCCGAATATCATGGGGTTCAAATCCTTGATGGAGCGAACGTAGAGGGAGTTTCCCTTGGCGTCGGCGTTTTCGGGGAGGGCAAAGAAGAGGTCTTCGGCCGTTTGCTCCACCCGGTTGTAGTTGTCTACCAGAAGTTCCAGTCCGCTTACTTCGTTCTCGTCCCAACCATTGAGGCGGCGGATTTGCTTGATGTCCGTCAGAACAAAAAGCTTGTCGTAATCGGCAAATCCCGTCTCGTATATGCCTACAATGGCGAATCGCCGGGCGCGCACATCCTCCTGAACAAAGTAGGTGAGGAAGGTATCGCCCGGTTTCAGCCTCAGCAGGTTGGCAAGGTATTGGGAGATGATTACTTCGGTAGAAGTTTGTTCCGGGTGGATGGCCGGGATGTTGCCTTCCTTCAGATTGTTTCGGAAGAAAGTCCAATCGTAGTTTTCGTCTACGCCTTTTAGTATAATGCCTTGGAAGTCCCGGTCGGTTTTCAGTATCCCCGGCTTGGTGGCGAAGGCTTCCACGTGGCGGATGCCGGGATGCGAAACGATGGTTCGGAGCAGTGAGTCGCTCAGGGCGATGGGCTGGGTTTCGTAAGACGTATTGCTGTCGAAATACGTGATGCGGATATGCGAGCCGAAGCCAATCACCTTGTTCCTCACTTCCTTTTTGAAGCCGATGATAATCGCTACCGAAAGAATCATCACCGCCATCCCCAGGGCGATACCTGTCAAGGCGATACGAATGGCGGGGGGCATCAGCCGACGCCCCTCTTCCTTGTTGAAGTAAATCTTCTTTGCTAAGAAAAACTCCGGATTCATTGCCTGCCGTTATACTTTTCGAGCGCCTTGGCCAATACTTCGAGCGCCTTGGCTAAGTCTTCTTTCCGAAGAACGTAGGCCATTCGCACCTGGTCTTTTCCCAGATGGGGGGTGGTGTAGAAACCGGAAGCGGGCGCCATCATGATGGTTTGCCCTTCGTATTCGAATTCGCTCAGGCACCAGGCGCAAAACTTGTCGGCGTCGTCTACCGGCAGGCGGGCTACGGTATAAAAGGCTCCCATCGGGATGGGCGAGTAGCATCCGGGGATGCGGTTCAGGCCGTCTACCAAGAAATTGCGTCGTTCTACGTACTCGTTGTACACATCGAGCATGTATTCTTCCGGCGTATCGAGCGAAGCTTCCGCTATGATTTGGCCAATCAACGGGGGACTGAGGCGCGCCTGACACCACTTCATTACGTTTTCGCGCACCGCCCGGTTTTTGGTGATAATGGCGCCGATGCGGATACCACATTCGCTGTATCGTTTGGATACGGAGTCGATGAGCACCACGTTGTTTTCTATTCCTTTCAGGTGAAAGGCCGAGATGTAGGGCGCTCCGGTGTAGCAAAATTCGCGATATACTTCGTCGGAAAAGAGGAAGAGGTCGTATTTCTTTACGATGTCGCGAATCTGACTCATTTCTTTTTGCGTGTACAGGTAGCCTGTCGGGTTGTTGGGGTTACATATCAGGATGCCTTTGGTGCGGGGGGTGATGAGTTCTTCAAATTTTTCGAGGGATGGCAGGGCAAACCCTTCGTCTATGGTGGAGGGGATGGTTTTGATTACCGCTCCGCTCGAAATGGCGAAGGCCATATAGTTGGCGTAAGCCGGTTCGGGAACAATAATTTCGTCGCCCGGATCGAGGCAGGCCATAAAGGAGAACAAGACGGCTTCCGAGCCTCCGGTGGTAACGATAATATCTTCTACTTCCGCCTCGATATTGAATTTGGCGTAGTAGGCGGCCAGTTTTTCGCGGAAGCTAAGGATGCCTTCGCTGGGCGAATATTCCAGCACTTTGCGGTCTACTTGCTTCATGGCGTCGATGGCCACCTGGGGGGTGGCGAGGTCGGGCTGACCGATATTAAGGTGATACACTTTGATTCCTTTGGCCTTTGCGCGGTTGGCCAGCGGTACAAGTTTCCGGATGGGGGAAGCCGGCATATTGATTCCCCGTTCTGAGATAAGAGGCATTCGTTTTATAATTTTGTTGGTTGATTGATATTCGTTATGTTTATATTCCCGGAGGGGGAGAGTCTTTGCTGGCGTGCATGGTGGAGACAAAGGCTTGGGGGTCGATTGTTTTCACTTCGTTTTTGATGCGGGGGAGGTCTTTGCGTTCGGCAATGGTGAAGATGATTTCTTTTTCTTTTCCTTCAAACATGCCTCGTCCGTGCAGGAAGGTGCCCCGCATTCCCATCTTGTCGACGATAAGTTCTTTTATCTCCTGCGTTTTCTGCGATACGATAAAGACAGCCCGGTTGGGGTTTTCGCTCTGAAACATGTCTACCACTTTGCCGTACACAAAGATGGTGAACCAGGAGTAGAGAGGAACCGCCCAGTCGCGGAAAACAAACAGACCGACCAGCACAACAGCCGAGTCGAGGAGGATAAGCATATTGCTGACCTTCATATTTGAGCCGGCGGCTATCACGCGGGCCAGCACGTCGCTGCCGGCGCTGGTGCTTTGCGCCCGGAAGATGCAGGTAACGCCCATCCCCAGTATCGCTCCTCCGTAGAAACAGGCAATGAAGCGGTCGTTTTCTACCAAGGGTTCCGTACCGAAAACGTAAGAGAGCGTATCGGTAAGGGTGGAAATGAGCAGGAAGGTGACGATGGTCTTCGGCCCGGAGGCCAGCCCGATTTTCTTCATGGCAAGTATCATCAGCGGGATGTTGAAGCAGAGCGCGGTGGCTCCCATCGGCAATCCGTCGGGGAGGAAGGGGAAAAGTCCTTGCGAAACGTGGTGCAGAATGATGGAGATGCCGTACACTCCGCCGGGCACAATCTTGTAGGGCGCCAGAAAGAGGACGTAGCTGAGCGCCTGAAGAAAAGCTCCGACCAGGATGAGCGAATAATCGGCGGCATGATGTGTCAGTGTTGCTTTGGAAAATGTCATCTGTTTCTTTGTTTTAAAATTGCAGGCAAAGGTAAGGAAAATTAACGGTTCGCGGTCAGCGATTAGTTCCTTTCTTCTTTCGGCCCAAATCGAAAATAATGGATAATTTTGCACTCTATAATGGAACAATACGTATGACAACAGACGAAAAGCAACAAAGAGAATCGAGACCGTACATCATCGCCAATCCGATATACGATACGGTGTTTAAACGGTTGATGGAAAACATGAAGATCGTCAAGTTTTTCCTGAGCACCATCCTGGGTCAGCAGGTTACGGCAGTAGATGTCCGTCCGCAGGAGTTTACGCATAGAAATCTGAAAGAAGCTGAGACCGATGGAAAAGATGAGATTGCGATACCTTATTCGGTTTACCGTGTCGATTTCATGGCAACGGTTCTGACTAAAGAAGGAGAATATCGCAAGATATTGATAGAAGTACAGAAGTCGCTGGGAACAGTAGACGTGCACCGCTTTCACCAATATCTGGGGGCGCAGTATTCGACGCGAGACACCGTTATCATTAATAAAGTGAACAGGAAGATGACGCTCCCGATCATAACGATTTACATCTTGGGAAGCAAATTAGCCGAAATAAAATGTTCGTGTCTGAAAGTTGGACGCACATACACCGACATGCTAACGAATGAACCGGTCGCCGGTCGGGATGATTTTGTCGAACAGCTTACGCACGATTCCTACATCATTCAAGTGGGCCGGATAGCAGACAACCGTTATTCTACGGCTCTGGAAAAGCTAATCAGCGTATTTGAACAAACCTGTTTTGTTGATAACGATTCGGAAGTAGTGAAGGAATACCGCTATCATCCCTCTCCCGAAGACGAGGAGATGCTCCTGATTACCCAAACGTTGCACGAAATGGGCGTAGACCCCGAAGAACGTAGGGAGATAGAAAACGAAGCGGAATTTGTCCGCACCATCGACGACACGTATGGTTTTAAAATCAGGGAACTGACGGAAGTACTCGAAGAGAGAGATAAAGCGCTCGGAGAAAAAGATAAAGTACTTGAAGAGAAAGACAAAGTACTCGAAGAAAAAGACAAAGCGCTCGGAGAAAAAGACAAAGCGCTCGAAGAGCAGGCGAAACGAATCGAGGAACAGGCGAAAGCGCTCGAAGAGCAAGCAAAAAAATATGCGGAAATGGAGCGTATGTTCCGCAATAAACCAATTGAATAAGCTGACCGCAAAGGATTTTCGTCCGACAAGACCATTCCTGATGTTGTTCGTGTTCCTCGGTTCGGGATTTTGCCGCCTCCGGCTCCTGCCAGAGTTCTGCGAGGGCGAAACCCGTTAGACTTTCTCGCTCAGTTCGAGCCAGCGCATGGTTTGGGCGTCTATTTCTTCCATCAGGAAGGCCACGCGCTGCGCTTGGGAAAGGAGTTGTTCGTTGTTGAGCAGGCCGCTGCTCATGGAAGTTTCGAGCGAAGCTTTTTCGGCTTCCAACTGGGGTATGCCGGCTTCCAGGCTCTCCAACTCGCGACGTTCTTTGAAGGTAAGTTTCGTACTTTGGGGTTGATCCGTAGCCGGTTTGGTTGCGGGGGGCGTTTTTTCCCGCCGGGAGGTAGCGGCGTCTTTGTCCGGTTGTTCCTGCGCCTCTTTCCAGGCACGGTATTGGGAGTAATTTCCGGGGAAATCTTTCACATCGGCATCGCCCCGGAAGACCAACAGGTGGTCTATCACTTTGTCCATAAAATACCGGTCGTGCGAGACCACAATGACGCATCCTTTGAAGTTGCAGAGATATTCCTCCACGATATTGAGGGTTACGATGTCGAGGTCGTTGGTCGGCTCGTCTAATACTAAGAAATTAGGGTTCCGCATCAATACGGTGCAGAGGTAGAGGCGTCGTTTCTCGCCTCCGCTCAGCTTGTAGACGTAGTTGTGCTGTTTTTCGGGCGGGAAGAGGAAATGGTTGAGGAATTGCGAAACGTTCAGTTTATGTCCGTCGCCCATATCAACGTATTCGGCCATGTTTTGCACTACGTCTATCACCTTCATCTGTTCGTCGAACTGCAATCCGTCTTGGCTGTAATAGCCAAAGCGTATGGTTTCTCCGATGTCGAAGTATCCGCTGTCGGGCGCCACGGCTCCGGTCAGCATTTTGATAAAGGTCGATTTGCCGGCGCCGTTATTTCCGGTGATACCCATTTTTTCGTATCGCGCAAAGGTATAGTTGAAGTTTTCCACAATCCGGATATTGCCGAAACGTTTGCTCACCTCTACGGCTTCGAATATTTTGGAGCCGATGTAGGACGATTTCATCCCCAGGTTGACGCCGGCAGCTTCGCGCCCTCGTTGGGCTTTCTTTTCCAGTTCGAAGAAAGCGTCTATCCGGTATTTTGCTTTTGTTCCCCTGGCTTGCGGCTGACGGCGCATCCATTCGAGTTCTTTTCGCAAGAGGTTGTTGGCTCGTTCTGTTTCTGCGTTCTGAGCTTCTATCCTTTCCTGGCGTTTCTCCAAATAATAACTGTAATTGCCTTTGTAGCGGTAGATTTGCCGGCGGTCTATTTCGATGATTCCGTTGCATACGCGGTCGAGGAAATAGCGGTCGTGCGTCACCATCAGGAGGCTGATGTTCTGCCGGCTGAGGTAGTTTTCCAGCCATTCGATCATCTCCAGGTCTAAATGATTGGTTGGTTCGTCGAGCAGGAGCAGTTCGGGTTCTGTGATGAGAACGTTGGCCAGCGCCATACGTTTGAGTTGTCCGCCGGAGAGTTCTTCCACTTTTTGTTCCGGCCGGACGATGTTCAGTTGTGTAAGGATTTGTTTTGCTTTCAGTTCGTTTTCGCCTGCATTCATAGCCTGCATCACGGTAAGTTCGGCGGGAAAGGAGGGCGATTGCTCTAAGTATCCGGTTCGCAAGTCGTTTCGAAAGACCACGCTTCCGCTATCACAGGTATCTTTTCCGGCCACGATATTGAGCAGAGTGGTTTTTCCCGAACCGTTTGGGGCAATCAGCCCTATTTTTTCTCCTTGCGCTATCCCGAAGGAGATGTCTTCCAAGAGGTGCAAACTGCCAAAGGATTTCGACAGTTTTTCTATTTGTAGATAACTTACCATGTTGCCGGTTGCTGTATTGTGGGCGCAAATGTACGTTTTTCCGGCGACAAGTTCCCTATATCCGCTTCGTTGTATATTCTTCCATATTGAAAGGAGTAAGACCTTCGGCGTATCTCACGTACAACGGATGCCGGGGATGTCCGTATTTTGTGAGAGGCCCTGTCTTACGCCAGTTTGTTTTGTGTTTGCCGATTATTTCTACAATATCTTTCAAGCAATCTTTCAGATAAGAGCGCATCCCGATGTTGGAGCCAAAGGCAACAAGCACATCTATTTCTTCATAATCTTTCAGGATAGCGTCGATAGTTTCCAGGTTTGTTTGGTGATATTCGTTGTTAAATTCTATCGGTAAATCATTGGGAGAAGTAGCCCTTAGCGGATATAGATTAATAACGATAAAGCCGTCTTTTTTCGCACCATCTGCAATTCCCATCACTTTCCTAATGGTTCGATCCGGTTTTTTTTCGTCTGCCGTACTGGGGTTCAGAGCTAATACTACCAGAGGATTGTTCCCCTTTATTCCTAATGCATAGCGGAGGCGATTGTCGTCGCTGTTTTTGTAAATGTCAATTTTGTATTCCATTTTGTTTGTTGTTTTTGTTATTTATATTAAAGAAACTAAAACCTGTCCTCAGTCCTAAGATTGAGGACAGGTACTTTTTTATCGTCACTTGGACGCCGTGCAACAGCGTAATACTTTGTTTACGCTTACCGGAGGCATCATACTATCTTTTGCCTTTTGCCTCTTGCTCGCACTTTTTGCCGCAATAGCTATAAGGAGCCGAAGCCGCCGATTTACTCGTCTCATACTCCTTCCCACACCATTTACACGTCTTTTTGACCATACTTATGCATATTTTTAAATTGTGCCTACTCTAAGCGGTTTTCGGCATCTCCGGCTGCGGGTTTGGATAGACAGGAAAAAAGGACACAGCTCTCTTTTTTTCCTATTCTATCGGTTGGGCTCTGGCAAGCCTGAGATCAAAATAAGTAAAAACAGTCCGTGCCCTTATGGGGTACTAACGTGCTTAAACCTATTATTCCTGATCTCAAAAAAATCGCCAGATTTAACCGAATCGAATAATAGTTTGCAAGTTATGCAATATGTCTTTTATAGAACTTTTCTACATTCCGCTTGGGGAGCGTAGCAACTGCGAATTAACGCAAAAAAGCTCGAACAGCAAAACATATCACGGACTTTTGTGCACAAATGTAGAACCACCTTATGCCAATCCGAAGCATCAGTTGCCGGGTTTTGTTCGTTTCACCGTGCTTCCGTTATCGTATATAGTTTCTTCTTTGAGTTTGCCGTCCGTGTCGTACTCGGTCCATGTGCCGTGTCTTCGTCCTCGTTCAAAGAGTCCTTTGGTTTTTGTTTTGCCGTCCTTCGCCCATGTTTCGAGATATTCGCCGTGCTTGTCGTCCCGTTCGTTGTAGTTGGTTATTTCAAAGTACCCTCCCGTTATATCGTTTGAGACATACTCTTTTCTCATTTTCCGGACGCCGTTTTCGTAGGTTTCTTCCGGCCCCGGCGACTTTCCGTCCGGATAACCGTAGAGCCACAGACCGTGTTTTTTGTCTTTTACATACAGGCCTTTGGATCTCAGTTTTTCTGTTTCTTCCCAGATTTCGGTAAATTCGCCGTCTTTCAGGCCGTTTTCATCATAGATAGCATGTTCGAAGAAAGAACCTGCACTGCCGCTGAAACGTCGCATCTGCTTGCCTACTAATTTTCCGTTTACGTAATGCTGATCCCGTATCAGGCGACCGCCTTCGAAGGCGTATTCTTTTTCCGCGCCGTGCTTTTTCCTTTCCGCATTGAAATGAGTTTCCGTATTGACGCTGTTGTCGGTATAATAGGTGGTTCGTTTCACTACGTTTCCGTTTTCGTAGACTTCGGTTGGGCCGTCGTGTTTGCCGTCGCGTTTGAAGGATTCCCATAGTCCGTCTTTTTCCCCGCCCTTGTAGGCGCCCTTTGTTTTGACGGTTCCGTCGGCATAAACGATCAGGTATTCGCCGTCCTCTTTCCCGTCTTTGTAGTAGGCGGTGGTTTGTGTTTCGCTCGATCTACCCCGATTGGCGATACTGAACTTTTTCCCGTCTGTTTTTCCGTTTTTGTAGGATGTTTCGGAGAGGAGGGTTCCATCATCGTCGTAGTTTCGTTCATAACCGTTATCTACTCCCTCCTTCATATTTTTCTCGTATGTTTTCTTCCCTTCCGGAGAGAATCCTTCTACGAGACCATCGGGTTTTCCGTTTTTCATTACAGCGCGGCTCTTAACGGTTTTTCCATCGGCATGATACTCGATTGCTTCGCCGTGCATCAGACCGTCGGCATACTGTTTTACTTCGGCCAATAGATTATTCCGGTAATATTCCCATTTACCTGCGGCATAGCCTTTGTCGAACTGAGCGTTCATGTATTCGGTTGTGTAACCTGTAATGATACGTACTTTGCCGTCGATAGGCGTTTTCTTCTTGTCGTCCATCGTGGCAAACAATCGCCCGTCGCCAAGGTTAATCATCCGGATATCGGACAGCTCAATGGATTTTTGTCCCCAGACGGCAAAACCGGAGACCCATACGCAGAGTAGTAAAATCAATTTTTTCATGTGTATATAATTTTAAATGATTGTTGGCCGTAAAGATATGTAAAATATGGTTCACTTCTCCAGAAACCGGGGTTTGAAACTGACCATCACATAGCCCCATTGGGGGAAATGTGTATTTATTCCTGTTTGAGTTTTCAACAAATCTGTTTGCCTGTTGCGGAAATAAATACTCCAGCCTCCTTGCAGGGAGAGTTGAGGAGAGATGATGTAATGAGCGGTAAGGTCTATTTCCGAACCGATATGTTTGCGGTTTGTTTCGGCCAATGCTTCCGTAACCGAAAAGGAGCGGAAGGTGAGGTTGATGTCGAACTTCGAGCCGGTTCGGAAGGTGGCGCCTCCGTATAATTCGCAGAGTCCTTGTTCCGGCAGCGTGGTCCAGTATTCCATCATGCCGTTGAATAAATTATTGCCTCCGTACAGTTTGTTGAACGTTCTATTTCTATCCTTTCGTTCCTCCGGGGTTGAGCCGGAGAAATAATCGACGCCCGCCTTTATATCCCAGGCGTCGGAGAATTTGTATTGAACGTTCAACGCCAGCAGATAGGCGTCGAGGGGAGTGTTCGTGGGGTCGTGTCCGAACTGGTAATATGCGGTGGCATAGAACGAGAAGGGTAGTTCTTTCTTTTTCATCTCCAGGTTGCCGCCGAGGGTATGGCGGAATGATTTCCGGCCGCTATCGGCATCTGTTGTGCCGTAGTTGAAGACATCGTTAAGCCATATCGCACTGAAATTCCACGGAGCGAACGACTTTCCGAACCACACAAAAGTAAGCGCTTTATAGCTTCGGGACACGTTGTATGTTTTCTCGTATTCGTTGTCGCCGTTATTGTTCCAGGCGCCTCCCCAGTGAAGGTTAAAGCGGTGAGGGGATTCGTATTTCAGCAAGATCAGGTCGTGGGCGTTTCCTGTATTGCTCCAGTTGGAAGCGGTCAGCAAACGTTTGTCGTCGTACTCGATCGCCTGCCGGCCTAAGGTGACGGAAAGGTCGGGCGTAAGTAAATAGCTCCCCCATGCTTCGAAGACGCCCAGCGAGTTGCGCGTATCGTTCGTTCCTGCTTGTCCGTAGATGCGGGTATCCTGAAGGATTATTCGGGTTTGTATCTTTTCGTGGGCATAGTTCAGTTGAATACGCGTCCGGAGGGAAGCTATTGCGGCGCCTTGCAATGTATCGGCAAGCGGTTTGTGGAAGCCTTCCCTGTATTCAATCCGGGAGCGTATTTCTCCGTCTATTCCAACGTCCTGCCCCGGCAGCGGAGCAGAACATACCAAAAGGAAAATACCTGCGGACAGGCTGCGAAAATCTTTCTTTTTCATACTTTATACATTAATATATTAGCTACGTAAGGATATAGTTCAGGATAAAAAGTATCGCCAGGATATACATCACGGGCGAGATGTCTTTGTATTTGCCGCAACATAGTTTGAGTATTACGTAACAGAGTAGTCCCAGAATCATACCATCGGCAATAGAATAGGTAAGAACCATCATGAGGATGGTAACGAAGGCCGGGAGCGCCTCAGATATATCATCCGTATTGATTTTGCGAATAGCATCCATCATAAAGACGCCTACCAATACAAGCGCACCCGTGGCGGCCGAACCGGGAATGAGCAGAAAGATGGGCGAAAAGAATAGGGCAACAAGAAATAATACGCCTGTTACCAACGATGTAACCCCCGAACGTCCGCCTTCGGCTATACCTGCAGCGCTTTCCACAAAGGTGGTAACGGTGGATGTTCCCAGCATCGCCCCAATGGTTGTTCCGATGGCGTCCGACATCATGGCTTGTTTGACTCTGGGAATATTTCCTTTTTCATCCATAACGCCCGTCTTGGAGGCAAGTCCCACAAGAGTACCTACCGTGTCGAAGATATTCATAAACAACAAGGTGAAGATAACGACCGCCATGTCGAACGTAAAAAAACCGGAGAAATCGAACCGCAGGAAAGTTGGCTCCGGCGAATGAGGCATGGAAACCGGCAGGAAATTCTCCGGTATCTGTGTAACCCCCAGCGGTATCCCTATGAGAGTGCAAATCAGGATACCGTAAAACAAGGCTCCCTTTACCTTCTTTGCTACTAAGATGCCGCTCAGCAGAATCCCGGTCATAGCCAATACGGATACCGGCGTAAAGTCTCCTAAGCGTACCAAGGTAGACGGGGAGTCTTCTATGATGCCGGCATTCTTCATCCCGATAAAAGCAATAAACATTCCGATACCGGCCGATATGGCATGTCGCAGATTCATGGGGATACTGTTCAGTATGATTTCACGGATATTCAGAAGAGTTATCAGGATAATGAGAAGGCCTTCGACAAACATAGCCGTCAGCGCCGTTTCCCACGAATATCCCATACCCTGCACCAATGTAAAAGCAAAGAAAGAATTGAGCGCCATACTCGAAGCTTGTGCAAAAGGCTGTTTGGCGGTAAAGGCAACCAGCAAAGTAGCGAGGGCTGCCGTCAATGCCGTTGCGGTGAACACTGCCCCCTTATCCATTCCTGTGGTTCCGAGTATCGACGGGTTTACGGCAAGGATATAACACATCGTGAGAAACGTCGTTATACCGGCAATCCATTCCGTCCGGAGCGTCATGCTCTGTTTGTCAAACCCGCAAAGTTTCAGTATCATATCAATTAAACGACCATTTCATTGCCAATGTTGGAATGGCATAGAAACCCTTGAGCATGGAAAAGTTGTTTGTCAGCTCTACTTCGCTGCCAACGCTCAGGTTGAAAGCGTTGTTAATTCCTTTTATTTTATTCAGATTTATCCAGAATTGTGGTTCGGCCATAAAGATAAAATCTCCCACATCTGTTTTTTCTCTCCACCAGTCGGCGAATCCCGAAAAGGTGCAAAGCCCGTTTCTGCCAAAGTTCAGATACCATGTTCCGGTTAGCTGAAAATTATGCGGTTCGTTATGCTTCCGGATATATTTATACATGGCGCTTACCGAGAATCCTTTGCTGAAGTCTTTATTGTCATACGTATAAGTTACTCCCCCCAAGTATGCGTTCCGGAAGGAAAAGAAAAGCGTTTGTCCGCCGTTGTACTCTACATGAAGGGAGAATGGTCTTTCCCAAAAGCGGAGTTCGCGTGCAATTTCCCAATATCCGCCGGTTATCCCGTTGGCCGTATAGTCCATATCAATAAAGAAAAACGTACTGCCCCATGCATCGGGCTTAAACATCTCGACGGTAGAGGTTAACACCGGACGAGCGCCGTAATCTTTGTTGTACATAGCGCTACCGAAGTCGTAATGTAATTGTACATTCTGTGCTTTACCGCAAAATGAACCCGGTAATAATACCGTCAGGCTCAGAATAGTTGAAAATAAGAAATGCTTCATAAATGTGTTTATTGTATATGTATATACTCTGCTAAATGATATAATGAGGGAGCAAAAATAATGAAAAATCGGTTAATCCTTTTTTTGAGGCGCTATGAAAAATATCCGACCGTACAATAGAGGAAGAAATGATAGGTCACAAGCGATTAAAACGTCCGGATAGGAATCGTTTATTTCCGGCAAGGACGATGTCACCTCTCTTTCTACATTTTGCCAAAATATCATTTTGCAAACTAAGTGTCAAAACTATCATTTAGTCAGATTTTGGAAGAAGAAAAGTCGTTTTTTTGCCGTCCAACTCTCCGCAAACCCTCAAAAACGCCTGGATTTGAGGGTTTGGAAAATACAAAATAGTATATATGCAGA
>JAISZY010000229.1 GCA_031284375.1 Tannerellaceae bacterium
ACCACGAGTGGTTGGAATCGTGTAAGACTTCGATTGATTCAAAAACAGGCGCCTTTGCATAAAATTCAAAGCAAATCGCAACAATTCAATCAAAATAGTATTACCTTTGAAACTGTATATTTTAGAAGAGAAAAATGATACGGTTCATAAAGATAATTTGCCTTATAGGAATCAGTTTGTATGGCGGGGACAGTCTACTCGCACAGAGTTTGGAACAGGCCAAGCGTTTGTATACATCCGGAAAATACGCCGAAGCCAAACCGGCCTTCGAGAAGTTGGTGAAACAAGCGCCCAATAATGCTTCCTACAACCATTGGTACGGCGTCTGTTGCTTGGAAACAGGCGATAAAGAAACCGCCGAATCCTACCTGAAAATAGCCGCCAACCGGCGTGTACAGGAATCATATCGTTATCTGGGCGAACTATACATACAATCCTATTGTTTTGATGAAGCCGCCAGGATGTACGAAGAATATATCGAAATCATTTCGCCCAAGAATGAAGACATCGAACCCTATAAGAAGCGATTGGAATTGGCACAAAAAGCGCAGCGCATGGTGGAAAGGGTAGAAAATATCCAGATAATAGACAGCATGGCGGTAGACAAAAACGACTTCCTTTCTGCCTATCAGTTAAGCGAAGAATCCGGTAGCCTGAACACCTTCCGGAACTTTTTCCGTACCGACGAGCCTGTTCAGTCTACCGTATATATGAATGAGATAGGCGACAAAATCTTTTATGCCTATCCCACGGACGAAAAGAATCACTACAACCTTTTTACCCAGTCTAAGTTGTCGGACAAATGGGAAGACGAAAAGAGGTTGCCTGCCCATATCAACAACAGCGAAGGAAACAACAACTACCCGTTTGTATTGACAGACGGCGTTACGATTTATTACGCATCGGAAGGGAGCGGTTCCATCGGCGGATACGACTTGTTTGTCACCCGTTACAACATCAATTCGGACACCTACCTCACCCCCGAACAATTAGGAATGCCTTACAATTCCTTTGCCAACGACTATATGCTGGTGCTCGACGAAGCAAAAGGCTTAGGATGGTTTGCCTCCGACAGGAATCAGCCCGAAGACAAAGTA
This sequence comes from Tannerellaceae bacterium, assembly GCA_031284375.1. Lineage (GTDB taxonomy): Bacteria > Bacteroidota > Bacteroidia > Bacteroidales > Tannerellaceae > DFXE01. Next base: position 1,098 of record JAISZY010000229.1, read on the forward strand.
TGCGTCTATCTCTTCATTCCGGACGAACAACGAAGCCGTATAGAAGGAGAAGACATGACCACGAAACGAAACCGGGCGTTGATTACTTCGATTGCCGACACCTGGAACCCGGCGGCCAACTATTCGGAACAAATTCGGCTGGCTCATACCAAAATGCCTTCAACGAAAAAAGAAATTCGCAAAGATTTCGAATTTATTATCAACAACAACCTCGTTTATTATACCTGGGATGACTTTAAAAGCCCCGAAGCCCGAAGCTTTTATGAAAAACGAATGAACCTGAATACCCAAATAAGCGACCTCAACAAAAAAATAGAAGACCTGCGCCTTGCATACGCAAAAGGAAACAAGTCGCGGAAAGAACAATTGAAATCAACTATTCTTCAGGTAGAAGAACAATGGTATACCTTGATCCGCCAACCGGAAGTTTTGGAAAAAAGGGCGCGCAATGCAGAGATTAATTATTTGAAACTTACACACTAAAAAACTTAAGCCGTATGATATTAGACATCGCTGTTATTATTTTCTTGATGGGAATCGCCGTTGCGCTGATTCTATTAGAGATATTCCTCCTGCCGGGTATTACGATTGCAGGCGTAGGAGGAGCGCTTTTTGCCATAGGCGGTATAATTTTCGCCTATACGGTGGGACAAACCATCGGACACGTTACGCTGGTTACTTCCGTTATTGTTTTCGGAGGTTCTTTTGCCTGGTTGCTACGCTCGAAATCATTCAGTAAAGTGTCGCTCCATACGGATGTCGACTCCAAACTAACTTCCGCCCGCGAACTGAACATCCATCCCGGCGACGAAGGCATTACCCTGTCGCGCTTAGCCCCCATCGGAAAAGCCAACATCCACGATATCGTAGTGGAAGCCAAATCGACGGGCGATTTTATCGACGAACATACGCCGATAAAAGTACTCCGCGTAGACGGCTACAATGTGCTGGTCGCTAAAAAAGACGATATTATTCACTTATAAAAATGTATATTGTATGGAACTTACTTTTATTCCCCTAATGCTACTGGGTGCAGCCGTTGTGCTGCTGATTATATTTTTTCACTATGTACCCTTTCTACTCTGGATTTCGGCAAAAGTATCCGGCGTAAACATCTCGTTGCTGCAATTATTCCTGATGCGTATCCGTAAAGTACCCCCCGGAGTAATTACCAGGGCAATGATTGAAGCCCACAAAGCCGGATTAAAAACGCTTACCCGCGATGAATTGGAAGCTCACTACTTAGCCGGCGGACATGTGGAAAGAGTCGTACATGCATTGGTCTCGGCTTCCAAGGCGAATATCGACTTATCATTTCAGATGGGAACGGCCATCGACCTGGCCGGGCGCGATGTGTTTCTGGCAGTGCAGATGTCGGTAAACCCAAAGGTGATTGATACGCCTCCCGTCACAGCCGTAGCCAAAGACGGCATACAGTTGATAGCCAAAGCTCGTGTAACGGTACGCGCCAATATCAAACAATTGGTGGGTGGCGCCGGCGAAGAAACCATTTTAGCGCGCGTAGGCGAAGGGATTGTATCCTCTATCGGTTCGTCGCAGAATCATAAATCGGTGTTGGAGAATCCGGATTCTATCTCCAAATTAGTACTCCGCAAAGGATTAGATGCAGGAACGGCCTTCGAAATCCTCTCTATCGACATCGCCGACATCGACATTGGTAAGAATATCGGAGCGGCCTTGCAAATGGACCAGGCTCAGGCCGACAAAAACATCGCGCAAGCAAAAGCCGAAGAACGACGGGCTATGGCCGTTGCCTTGGAACAAGAAATGAAAGCCAAAGCACAGGAAGCGCGTGCAAAAGTAATCGAAGCCGAAGCCGAAGTGCCCAAAGCGATGGCGGATGCTTTCCGTTCGGGCAACCTGGGGATTATGGATTATTATAAAATGAAAAACATAGAAGCCGATACTTCTATGCGCGAAAACATTGCCAAACCAAGCAACAGTTCCTCCAAACCTATCAAAGATTAAAAAAGCATGAGGATAATTCCTCCTTCCGAATTAATTTTAAATGAAGATGGAAGTATTTTCCACCTTCATTTAAAACCGGAATACTTGGCCGATAAAGTCATTTTAGTGGGCGACCCGGAACGGGTATCTACCGTTGCAACCTACTTTGAAGACAAGGAATGTGAAGTGTCCAACCGGGAGTTTCGCTCCATTACGGGAACTTACCGGGGAAAACGTCTCACGGTGGTGTCGCACGGCATCGGAACAGACAACATTGATATTGTCCTGACCGAGCTGGACGCCCTTGCCAACATTGATTTCTCCACCCGCACCGTTAAGCCCCAATTGAGACAACTCACCTTCGTACGTATCGGAACGTCCGGCGGATTGCAACCTTTTGTGCCCGTCGGAACGTATGTGGCCGCCGAAAAATCCATTGGATTCGATGGTGTACTTTATTTCTATGCCGATAGCGAAACGGTGCGCGACAAGGCTTTCGAATCGGAAGTAATCCGCCAATTGCAGTGGAAACCCACAGGAATCACCCCCTACGTAGTAGACGCCGACGTGGCGCTGACCAACCAAATTGCAGCAAACGATATGGTGCGCGGCGTAACCATAGCGGCCAACGGATTTTACGGCCCGCAGGGACGCGAAGTGCGACTCCCGCTTGCAGACCCGGACTTGAATAAAAAGATAGAAGCCTTTGGATATAATGGTAAGCAGATAACCAACTACGAAATGGAAAGTTCTTCGCTTGCCGGACTATCCGCCCTGATGGGACACCGCGCCCTAACGGTTTGTTGCATCATTGCCGGACGGATAGACCATCGGATCAATACCGCCTACAAAGGCTCAATGACGGAACTGATAGAAACGGTACTGAACAGAATTTGAAACTTTATAACGCACTCACTTTACAACTTATTAAAATTTACATGTATGAAAAAAGTCATTGTCTTATGTCTAACAGTTTTTATGGTATCCTGCGAATGTGGCCGGCAAACGGACGAATCTCCGCAGGCTTTTTCGTATCAGCCCGATTTCAAGGCGCTTGGGATTGATTCCTCTCGTCTGAACCGAATAGACGCCTTGCTTCAGGAATATGTGGATAAGGGAATCATTCCCCATGCGCTTACTTTTGTGGCTAAAAACGGACAAGTTGTGCACAACAAGGCCTTCGGATGGAGAGATGTGGAAAAACAAATCCCGCTACAAAAAGACGACATCTTCCGGATGTACTCGCAAACCAAAGCGATTACTACCGTCGCCTTGATGAGCCTTTTTGAGCAAGGTAAGTTTCAATTGGACGATCCGGTATCCAACTATATTCCGGAAATGACAGACCAGGTATGGGTGGCGGGAAACGACGCAAACAATACGCAAACCCGCAAAGCAACATCGCCCGTTTTGATTCGCCACGTATTGAGTCATACTTCGGGCATTGTTGGGCATCGTCGTACGCCCGGTACGCCTCCGGTAGAATACGAAACCTTGGAGGCTTATGTGAAAGACCTCGTGAAGGCGCCGTTGGCTTACGACCCCGGAACGGGATGGAATTACCATCCTTCGTCCGATGTATGGGCATATCTGGTAGAATATTTCTCCGGAAAATCTTTGCAGGAATATGTACAAGAGGTTGTGCTGCAACCTTTGGGCATCCGGGATATGGCCTATTATTACACCCCCGATTTTGCCGAACGTTTCGTTACGATTTACCGGGAAAACAACGGGAAAATAGAACCTGTGGAAATGTGGAGCGGACGCTTTCCTTTCGGTGAGGACAAACGTTATGCCGCCGGTGGCACCGGACTGAACGGAACAGTTGAAGGCTATGCCCGCTTTTGCCAAATGATAGCCAACGGCGGAATCTTCAACAACCAAAGAATACTGGGGCGGCGAACCATCGAAATTATGGCGAAAGACCAAGTGCCGCACCCCGGACACGAATCGGATGCTTTCCACTTCGGCATAGGATTCCAAATTTATCCGGGCGAGAAACTGCAATGGGATGTAGTAGGAGGATCTTCGCCGATGGTTTCGCCCGGAGCCTTGTCGTGGGGAGGTATGGCGAATACGGACTATATCATCGACCCCAAAGAAGGACTGATTATTTTATTATACACCAATCGGGTTCCCGATACGCTGGTGTGGGAAAAGTTTCTCAACACCGTTTACCAGACACTGGAATAATAGCAAAGCTCCCAAAACCGGAATGTACACAACCGTAGAGACGCAAGGCCTTGCGTCTCTACGTGTATATATACCTGCACCTCCCCAAAGACGCCGTCGATAATTACTTAACTCAATAAAGATAAAAAACGGCACAGCCTACACCGGCGTGGCGGAGAATATGAACATAAATAACACGCTTACCTTCCCCGCCTCGCTATTTAATTGCGGAAGAATTCCATCACCATGTGTGTAAGCTCTCCCAACGCTCTGCGGATGAACCGGAATTAATCCGTACCTTTGCCCACATAGATGACAAGTAAAGAATAATATTTTTTAGGTTATGTCCCATCAAAACTCACCTCTTATTTTAGGAACCGAACGCATAGGCAAATTACTGAAAAGATATGCCGTGCCGGCCATTATCGCCATGACGGCTTCTTCGCTTTACAATATAGCAGACAGTATCTTTATCGGTCATGGAGTGGGAGCGTTGGCCATTGCGGGATTGGCCATTACCTTTCCGCTTATGAATCTGGCGGCTGCTTTTGGTTCGCTGGTAGGCGTCGGCGCCTCTACCCTTGTAGCCGTTAAACTGGGTCAACGGGAATACGAAGGCGCGAATAATGCCTTGGGCAACGTGCTGACGTTGAATATTACGATAGGTATCCTTTTTACATGTATATGCCTTTTGTTTCTGAACCCTATCCTGTATTTCTTCGGCGCCGGCGAAAATACCCTTTCGTATGCGCACGACTATATGGAGATTATCCTGATAGGAAATGTCGTTACGCATACCTATCTGGGTTTGAATGCCGTACTGCGTTCTTCCGGTCATCCCCGGATGGCAATGTACGCAACGCTTGCCTCGGTAGTGATTAACTGTGTGCTGAATCCGATTTTTATTTTCGGTTTCGGATGGGGAATCAAAGGATCCGCTTGGGCTACGGTTATATCTCAAGTCATTTCGCTGGCATGGCAAATTTTGCATTTTACCGATCCGAAACAACTTCTTCATTTTAAAAAAGGAATATACAGGCTTAGGGCGGAGTTTGTAAAAAGTATGCTATCTATTGGCCTTTCTCCTTTCCTGATGAATCTTTGTTCCTGCCTGATCGTCTTGCTGATTAATCTTGGTCTAAAGAAATACGGAGGCGATATGGCTATCGGGGCGTATGGTATTGTAAATCGTGTTGTTTTTCTTTTTGTGATGATTGTTATGGGGCTTAATCAAGGTATGCAACCCATTGCCGGTTATAATTTCGGAGCGCGACGTTTCGACCGGGTTATAAAGGTAACGAAACTCACTATCTATTGGGCGGTTGGCGTTTCTTTGTTTGGTTTTCTGGTGTGCCATCTCTTGCCCTCCTACATTATACGTATGTTCACCACGGATGCCGAGCTAATCCGGGTTGCGACGGATGGCTTGCATATTGTGTTTGTTGTATTTCCGGTGGTAGGATTTCAGATGGTGGCAACAAACTTTTTTCTTTCTATCGGAATGTCGAAGCAGGCTATTTTTTTGTCGCTTACACGTCAGTTATTGTTTCTGATACCTTGTTTAATTACGCTTCCCTATTTCTTCGGGATATGGGGTGTATGGAGTAGTCTTCCTCTATCCGACTTGCTGGCCTCTATCCTGACTGCTTTTATGTTGGCCCGTCAGTTCCGGAAATTTGCTTTTTCTCATACATTGCTTTCCGAACCCAATAAATAATTCATTCATCCATATAATCCTGATAGAGGACTCGGAGGGCTACAAGCAAAAAGAAGGGGACATGATTTTTATTTATCTTGTCCCCCCCCCTTTGAATTTACAGAATCTTCTTGCGCAAATCTGCGTTATGAAAGGATGAGTTAATATTTTATCTGTTGCTTTTTCAGGAAGCGCAGCATGTATTTGTTGCCTTTGGTAATGGTTTGCGTACTGAACGTCCCTTTCAATTGAAAAGCACGAATGTTTCCGTTTTCCGGCATATAGAAGTACTTACTATCATCTTCTCGAAACGGTGTGTTGCCATGTTCCTTGAATAAATTGTTTAGTTGTTCCAACTTTTGCGTACAAAGCTCATTCAATTTGGTCGCTTCTTCTATAGATAGTATTTCCCAATTGGTAATTCCAAACTGTTCGTATTCGGCCTTCAGTTTTTTCACTCCTATCGTGTCCGTACATTCCCATTGTTTGGGAGACAGCAGGAACAGAGTAGCATTGTTGTCGGTTCCTTTCTCAACATGAAGTATGTAGCAATTGCGATAAAAATCGCCGGCACGATACGAATTTCCTCCGAAGATAAATTCGTATTGCTCTTCGCCTTCCCAATCGGAGCCGGTAATAATTCCATTGATATCGGGGCTTCCCGATTTGTAAGTGGCGGCAATGTCGTATTTATAATTAGCGTTTATTTCGAACGAGGTATTATAGGCATAATTACGATCGCCGTCGGTATCCGTCAGTACAATGTTGATGGTTACGTCCCCTTTACTGGGAAAAACGAAGACGCTATCCGTTGTCCACCGATTTTCCGTGGGGCTTTTGGTTAATGGAACGCTTGCACTTCCGTATTGCGTATCATCGAACAAACCATCCATACGAAGAACGCCTTGCAATGGTTGGAGCGACATTTTTACTTCCGTGATATTTTCGGGCAAATCAAAAACGGAAAACTTCACCTGTGCTACGACATGACTCACCGTCAGCGCCAGTTCTTTGTGTTCGCCATCGTTTAAAGTTATATTAGCCCGGCCAACTTCCAGTTCGGCATGTTTTCCTTCCGGATCAATCAGTTCCAGTGGCGAAGTCGTCATGGCGTTCGATAAGTCGGGAATAATGTATCTGTCGGACGAAGCGCCGGCCAACGCGGATATCGTATAATTGCCGGCTGGTAAGGTTAAGGACAATTGTTCGCCGGGATTAGTTAACATTTGATACGTTACACACTGTCCCGCAGTATTGAATGCATACACATGAACAGGCAATCTGCTCGGCGGTTCGCCGAGATTGGTTCGGGTACGGATGGCTACTTCAGCGGTGGGTTCCAGTTCCTTTATGCCGGAAAACGAATCGGATTCGTGGGCGCAAGAAGACAATAAAATCAAGACAAACAAGTAAAATAGTGTTATGAACTTCTTCATAGTCAAATGAATTAATTTGGTTAATAAATATTTAAAAGTCCGCAAAACTACATAAAAGGATTGGACTGTCCAAAAACGAATGACAAAAAATATAAAGTTCACATCTTTTTTTCTCTGGCGCCTCAAAAATAGAAATAACCGTTTTGGGGAGAATTAGCATTTTGAGGCAACGAATCTTTATCCGACAACAGATTGGATAACTCGGAAATTTGACCTATTTTTGTTCCCATAACAAGCGATAGATTTTGTTGTTTATTAATAGGGCACCTCTAAAAACCCCAAACTCTGCGTTACGCTCCGTCGGCAAAATGCTCATTTACTTTAGTAAACTCCGCTTTTGCCTCTGTCGCAAGCCTTGATTTTGGGGTTTTTAGAG
>JAISZY010000070.1 GCA_031284375.1 Tannerellaceae bacterium
GTTTTTTTGCCGACATCTTCAAGAACAATTCCATGAACAATGGCCTGTTGCCTGTGGTGGTTTCGCCGGATTTTCTAAGGGAGATATTCGCCTCCGTCGAAGCCGATGCAGGCGCTACGATCACCATCGATCTCCCCGCCCAGACCATCCGCAACAATGCCACAGGCCGTAGCGAATACTTCGATATCAACGCTTACAAGAAAAATTGTTTAGTGAATGGCCTCGACGATATCGACTACCTCTTGGCCAACCAATCTAAAATAGAAGCCTACGAGAGGAATCGCAAACCATAAAATCGTAATAAACGTATGATAGAGATAATGGACACCACGTTGCGGGATGGCGAACAGACGTCGGGCGTTTCTTTTGCAGCTCACGAAAAGCTCAGCATTGCGCAAATCCTGCTGAACGAGCTGGGGGTAGATCGCATAGAAATCGCCTCGGCGCGTGTCTCGGATGGCGAGTTTGAAAGCGTAAAGCTCGTAGCCGCCTGGGCCGAGCGCACAGGTAACCTGCACAAGCTGGAAGTCCTGGGTTTTATCGACGGCGACGCCTCGCTTCGTTGGATTGAACAAGCCGGATGCTGCACGGTAAACTTGCTATGCAAGGGGTCTTACAAGCATGTAACCGAGCAACTCCGCAAAACGCCCGAACAACATATCAAAGACATCCGCGAAGTGATCAGGAGGGCGGAAGAGAAGCACATCAGCGTAAACGTTTACTTAGAAGATTGGTCGAACGGCATCAGAAACTCTCCGGAGTACGTATTCCGGCTGGTGGACGGATTGAAAGACTTGCCTATCCAACGCTATATGCTGCCCGATACGCTGGGGATTCTTAATCCTCTCCATACGTACGAATATTGCAAGCAAATGATAGACCGCTATCCCGGCTTGCGGTTCGACTTCCACGCTCATAATGATTACGATTTGGCCGTAGCCAACGTATTCTCGGCCGTACACGCCGGCATAAAAGGAGTACATACCACCGTAAACGGACTGGGCGAACGGGCAGGGAACGCTCCGCTCAGCAGCGTGTTGGCGGTCGTCAAAGACCATTTGGGCGAAGAAACGCACCTCAGGGAAGAGAAAATCAATCGCGTAAGCCGCCTGGTGGAAACATATTCGGGTATTCATATCGCTCCCAACCGCCCGATTGTGGGTGAATCGGTCTTTACCCAATGCGCCGGCGTACATGCCGACGGCGACAACAAAAGTAATTTATATTATAACGATTTGCTTCCTGAACGCTTCGGGCGCATACGAGAATACGCCTTGGGGAAAACGTCCGGAAAGGCCAATATCCGTAGAAACCTGGAAGCGCTTGGTATCGACATGGACGAAACAACCATGCGGAAGGTAACCGAGCGCATCATCGAACTGGGCGACAAAAAGGAGATGGTAACGCAAGAAGACCTGCCTTACATTATCAGCGACGTGCTGAATCAGGATATGAGCGTCGAACCCCGGATCAAGATATTGAATTACTCCTTATCTTTGGCGCAAGGATTACGCCCGGTGGCTACGCTGAAGATAGAGATCGATGGACAGGCATACGAACAGTCGGCTTCCGGAGACGGGCAATACGACGCTTTTGTACGCGCGCTCCGAACGATATACGCCCAACTGGGACGACCGTTCCCGATGCTGACGAACTACTCCGTGTCGATCCCCCCCGGAGGCCGTACAGACGCCTTCGTGCAAACCATTATCAGTTGGAACTTCAATGGCGTAGATTTTAAAACAAAAGGCCTCGACGGCGACCAGACCGAAGCCGCCATCAAAGCTACTATCAAGATGTTAAACAAAATAGAAGGATAAAACGTATGAACAAAAAATTAACTATCGCCCTTGTGGCGCACGACAGACGGAAAGTGGATATGGTAGAATGGGCATTGCATAATGCCAAATTTCTTTCGCACCATCAGCTTATCTGTACCGGAACAACCGGCGGACTGATCGCCAAAGCTTTCAGCGAAAAGGGCATCCATGCCGAAATAACCTGTATGCACTCCGGCCCGCTGGGGGGAGACGCCGAAATAGCCGCTATGGTGGTACGCAAGCAAATTAGCTTGGCTATCTTCCTGATAGACGACCTGAACCCGCAGCCGCACGAAGCCGATATACAAATGTTGCTTCGACAGTGCCGGGTGCACAACGTCCCCATTGCCTGTAACCGCTACAGCGCCGACCTGATGATCACAAGCGCCTTGTGGGACGATGATTCCTACACGCCCACCGAACCGCAGTACATACACTTTAGCAGAGGAGAATGAAACTGAATATAGCGCTGCTTCCGGGCGATGGCATCGGTCCGGAAATCATTGAGCAAGGAATGAAGGCCGTAAAGGCTGTGTGTGTTAAGTTCGGCCACGAACTGCATTGTAAGGAAGCCTTGGTAGGAGCTGCCGCCATCGACGCTACCGGGAATCCGTATCCCGACGAAACGCATCGCCTGTGTATGGAGAGCGACGCCGTATTCTTTGGCGCCATCGGCCATCCGAAGTACGACCAGGATCCCTCGGCGAAGGTACGCCCGGAACAGGGACTCCTGGCTATGCGCAAGAAGTTGGGCTTGTTTGCCAATATCCGCCCGGTGACGACTTTTTCTTCCCTGATACATAACTCTCCCCTTCGTGCCGACTTAGTGGAAGGCGCCGACTTTATGTGTATCCGTGAGCTGACCGGTGGCCTCTATTTCGGCCGTCCGCAAGGCCGGAGCGAAGATGGG
>JAISZY010000011.1 GCA_031284375.1 Tannerellaceae bacterium
GGTCGCTTTTTTGTCGTTTGTGTCTTACCGGTATTTGTATCATCCGGAGGGAGAAGCGCCCAAGGAGGTAGTGGCGCCTGTTGTGTATATGGAAATATCGGCCTTGCCGGGAACGAAAACGTGTGCAACTCTGCCCGACAGCAGTAAAGTGTGGCTCAACAGTATGGCCAGTCTGCGCTATCCGCAGCAATTTTCAGGTGCCGGGCGCATGGTGGAGCTGAAAGGTGAAGCGCTGTTTGATATAAAGAAAGACCCATTGAATCCCTTTATCGTATCAGCAGATGGGATACGCATTGAAGTGACGGGAACGGTTTTCAACGTATATTCCGGCTTATTTCCGGGTTGTACGGAAGTCACTCTCATAGAAGGCTCGGTCAATTTATATAAAGACGAGAATGAGACACAACATGCCGACCGGACATTGGAAGCGAACCAGCAAGCGATATACGACAAAACGTACGGTGCAATCCGGGTTTCTCAAGTGAACGCTTCCTCTTTTGCGTCGTGGGTAACGCGGGAGTTTGTATTTGAAAGGACTTCAATGGAAGATATCGCCCGCGAACTGGAAAGAGCTTTCAACGTGAAGATACATATAAACAATGATTCTATCAGAAAAATCCACCTCAACGCCCGTTTTACACATCAGGAGTCGTTAGACAAAATATTATCCATTCTTCAGATACCGGCTAATTATATAATGTACAAGAAGGAAAATGGAGAAATATATATTCGATAAAATATAAACCTTTAATTAAAAAGACCATGGACGACACGTAGTTTAACCTGAAAAAGAGCAGAAAAAGCCTGGATTTGCATTTCGCTTTTTTAATCTGAATTGTTTTAACAAGTAGCTTATAACTACTGATTATAAATTATTTAAAAAGACAACTAAATTGTATGGAAAATCACTTAATTAATGTGCTTCTCAGGAAGCATGTGTTGGCATTTATCCCTTCTTTGAACCATAAAAGATGGGATTTCATGAAAACCGCACTGTTTTTTATTTGTGTATGCGTTTGTAATCTTTCTGCCGAAACAACCAATCCTCAGGCGTTGAGCAACGTTAGCCTGAAGATAAAGAACGGTACGGTATTGGAAGCTCTTCAAGCGATAGAAACTCAATCGGATTATACCTTTGTATACAATGCAAACGATATGAATCTGAACAAAATGGTTACTATTACAGCAGACGGAAAAGACCTGCAAGACGTTTTAGACAACTTGTTTGGGAATAATGAGTTTGGCTACCGGATCATGGACAACCGCCATATCGCCCTTTACCGGAAAGCCGCCGTCAAACAACAATCGAATGTAACCATCAAAGGAACTGTGTCCGACGAAACCGGACAATCTGTTATCGGCGCTAATGTGGCTATTGTTGGTACAACCATCGGAAACATCACCGACATCGACGGAAATTTCGAACTGTCGGTACCGGCCAATGCCGTTCTGAGAATAAGCTACGTCGGGTTCCTTACGCAAGAAGTGAGAGTAACCGCCGGAAAAACCACTTATAACATTACCTTGCACGAAGACACCGAAGCGCTCGAAGAAGTGGTTGTCATAGGGTACGGCGTGGTAAAGAAAAGCGACGTAACCGGTTCGATCACCTCGGTCAATACCGATGAAATACTCAAACGTACGCCTATCTCCCTTGTCACCGGTTTGCAAGGAGCAGCCGCAGGGGTGTTGGTTACACGCGACGGTGGTCCGGATGGCGGCTCGAAGATCCGTATCCGCGGGATTGCCAGTATGGACAACTCGACTGACCCTTTATTCGTAGTCGACGGCATCCGGGTTGGAAATAATGTCGATTACCTCAACCCGGCCGATGTCATGAACATCGAAATCCTGAAAGATGCCTCCGCTACGGCCATCTACGGTTCGCAAGGCGCTAACGGGGTTGTGATGATCACCACCCGCAAGGGAGAAGCCGGACGCGCCCGCGTCAACTTCTCGGCCAACACATCCATCCAGACGCCCGGAGACAAGATTGATGTACTCGACGCCGCAGGATTCGTGAAAGCCGCCCGCGTAGCCGCCGCAAACAGCGGAGGTACGCTGAACACTGCCTGGAATTCGTACGACAAAGAATTGAACTATATCGACTGGCAGGACGAAATGGCACGCACCGCATTGCTGCAAAATTACAACGTAAACGTATCGGGAGGTAGCGAAGCCACCCGCGCTGTCATGTCGCTGGGGTATTCCAAGAACCAAGGCGTTGTGATCTACAACGATTTCGAACGCTTGACAGCTCGCCTGGCTGTTGACCACACGGTAAAGAAAGCCATCCGTACCGGCGCCAGCATAGCTTATACCTATACCCGCCGTATCGGAGGCGGAGGGTTCGGCAGTAATTTGCTGCAATACGCCAGTACTCCGCCTACTATGGATGATGTGGACGCACAGGGTAACCTGATTCATATTCCTGTTCAGTATGCAAACGGGGAATGGGGACATTTCTTCCATACCGGAAATGATGTAAACAAGTCGCAGGATAATCCGGTCGCTTACGCAACGGAAAATTACAACGCAGGCAACTACAACCACGGCCATAACGTGATTGCCAATACGTATGCGGATGTCGATCTGTGGAAAGGACTGACCTTCCGCACCAACGCCGCGTTCACCTACTACGGCAACGGCAGTAGCTCTTACAGCCCCTTGAACAACAGGGCGCAAATAAATCAAAATAACGATTTCGACCAATTTGCTCTGGATTTCTCGCAGTACACCTCTCTTTCCTTGGAATCGTATCTGACCTATAATCTGAAACTGTCAGATATCCATAGCATACAGGCTATGGCCGGACACTCCGTTTCAAGGAATTTCAATTCGAGGTCTCATATCCAATCCCGGTATATGCCCGTCCCTACTGTCCGAGTGATTGAAATGACACAGTCGCCTTCAACTCTAACGGGAAACGGACGTCTGGAAGATGAAACGCACATGGAATCGTTCTACGGACGCTTGCATTATACTCTGCTTGAAAAATACTTACTGACGGCGAGTATCCGCCGCGACGGTTCGTCCAATTTCGGTAAAGGCAACCGCTACGGTATCTTCCCTTCGGCTTCTTTAGCTTGGCGTCTGTCGGAAGAAGAGTTTATCAAAAACCTCAATATCTTCAGCAACCTGAAACTTCGCCTTGGATGGGGACAAGTAGGTAACGCCGGCTTCTCTGCCGACCGGGCTATTGACCAGCTTTCTTCCAGCCGCATTGCCTACAATTTCTATACAGGCACCGGCTTCGCCGAAGCGCCCGGCTTGGCACAGGTACGCGAAATCGACACCAACTTGAAATGGGAAACGAATGAAACAACCAATGTCGGGCTGGAATTCGGCTTTATGAATAATCAACTTTCCTTTACGCTGGAATATTTCATTCGCGATTCTAAAGACTTGTTGTTGAGCCGTTCTCTACGTCTTTCATCCGGTTATGGTAGTATTTATACCAATGCCGGACATATCCGCAACTCCGGATTGGAAGTCACCGCTACGTTCCAGAAACCTGTGGGAGACTTGTTCTTCAATGCCCGCCTGAGCGCTTCGACCATCAAGAACGAAGTGATCGATGTAGGCGAACCTATATATAATACGACAGGAACTGGAGATTGGTGGACGAACTGCTCCGTGACGCAAAACGGCGACCCGCTGGCCGCATTCTACGGATTGCGCGTGGAAGGCATCTTCCAGACGCAAGCGGAAATTGACGCCCTGAATGCCGCCGCTACCGCGAAAGGTGTGAACGGAGGGTATTATCAGACGCAATACACTGCACCAGGCGATTACAAATTCAAGGATTTGGACGGCAATGGATTCATCACCGACGACGACCGCGAGTATTTGGGGCATGGATTTCCGACCCTCAATTACGGCTTGAACCTTTCGGTCAACTACAAGAACTGGGACGCTTCTTTGTATCTGTATGGCGTAGCCGGACAAAAAGTCCTCTCGTACGTTTATAAGAACCTCACCACTATGCGTAACGGGACGGAAGGTTACTCCAACATCCTGAGGGAATATGCCGAAAATGCGTGGACACCCGAAAATCGCAGCACCGAGCATATACGCCTGACCCGTAGCGACGACAACCATAATACGCAGGTATCCGACGCTTACCTCAAGAACGGCGACTTCCTGAAGATACGCAACCTGCAGATCGGTTATACCCTGCCCAAAAACTTGCTGCGCACCGTGCTAATCGACAATGCCCGCGTATTTGTCAGCGCGGAAGATTTATTCACCTTTAGCAGTTATGTGGCGAATCTGGATCCGGAATTACCTATCGGTAACAACTCACCTAACAATAGTGTATTGAATACGGGGGTTGACCGTGGTCACTATCCTCTGCCAAGAACCTTCACTGTGGGTTTGAGCGTTGGTTTCTAACATTTGATTCATAGTTTCATAAATGATTTAAAAAAATGACAAACATGAAAAATATATATGTATATATATTAGGAGCGCTCCTCTTTGCAGGAGGAATGACTTCTTGTGGCGAAGATTATCTGACAGTAGAACACTACGGCGTTGTAGAGCCTAGCATTTTGCTTACCAGCCAGGAATACATGGAACAAGGATTGAACGGAGTGTACGACCTGCTTTACCCCGAACGGGGAACCGGTAGCAGTGATATTTCACAAGGGTGGTTGCTTAAGCCCCACATGGCTATGTCCAACTATCCCGCGCTCGACGTGCAGCCCGACGGATGGGACGTCGCTTTCTCGCGACAGGCATGGACCACAGACCAACCTGAATTTTTGGGCGGATGGACAAGAGCGTATAACGCCATCGACCGCGCCAACCGCTTTCTTGCTACTCTGAGGGGTGCCAACCCAAACATCGTCGAAGGAGGAACAGCCACCCTCGAACTGATCGAAGCCCAGGCACGCACGCTTCGCGCATACTTCTACACCTTCCTTGTGCAGAACTTCGGCGGCGTGCCGATCCTTCTGACGGGAGAAACCTACTCCACCCACCCTGGGAAGGAACGAGGCACCGCCGAAGAAGCCTGGAATATGATTATCGAGGATTTGGAATTTGCGCGTGACCATTTAGACTGGCAGCCCTGGAGAGGACAAAAGGGGCGCACCACCAAAGCCGTGGCCAAAGCCTACCTGGCGCAGGCGTATATGTACAACAAACGCTTTGGCGACGCCAAGAAAGAGTTGAAGGACATCATTGACTGTGGTATCTATTCGCTCAACCCCTGCTTTGGGCAAATACACCTGCCGGGGTACTACTGGCAACCTGAAAGCATTTGGGAAATAGCTTTCCCCGAAGGAGATAATATGGGTTGGGGAGCAGACGCTCTGTCGGATGCTTACTGGTGGCCGGCGCAATTGAAAGGTAACAAGGAATACGGCGGATGGGGACCTCATTATGTGTCCTACGAATTTTGCTGGTCGTTTGAACCGGGCGACAAACGCCTGCAATACGAAGTGGCCCGCTACGGAGAAACAAATCCTTTCATGATCAAACAATCGGAGGGAGACCCCGCCATAACGAATCGATTTGGCCCTGACTTCGGGCGCATAGGACTTCAACCGAGTTGGCGTTCGGCCTTTATCACCAGCGATAATGTTCCCAACAACTCGGATATGAAATGGTGGAAGACCTTTCCCTCCTACCAAGGAAGGGAATACGACCCTATATCGTCCATCCAGATTCGCCTGGCAAACATCTATCTCAACTATGCCGAATGTTGTTTTGAAACGGATGGCGAAAACTCTGTCGAAGGATGGGAGTATATCCAAAAAATTCGCGACCGCGCCTGGGGCGCTTTGGAAGTCGGCCTGCCACAAAACACAATGCCTGGAATTTTTGGCAAGGAGTTTCCTGTTGTGCTAAATCAGGACGCCTCAGTCAAAGCCCCGGATGCAAAGACCTTCTACTCAACCTATAAACGGACTCCCGGCAAGATTGGCGGAAAGGTGAAAAGATTATTAGGAGGCAACCAGCAAGTACCCACATACGGTGAGATGGAATATTATACCTCTTATGACTATAAGCCCTACACCTCGCCAGCATGGAAAGTGGCGCTACTGATGGAGCGTCGTCACGAGCTGTTTATCGAATATTCCCTCTGGTATGACATCTGCCGCACGGGGATGGCACAGGAATATCTGGACGCAGAGTACCCGCAGAATTCGGAAGCTTTAATTAAACAACCGATTCCGGGCTATACCGAAGAAGGATTCAGCGACATGTTTATCCCGAATCCACATACCATACGCACTTATCCCCATTCTCCCTACAAAGAACTCTACCCGATTCCAGCGGAAGAGATCACGAAGAATCCGGCTATGGGTAGAGAAGATCAGAATCCTGGGTATTCGGATGCAGATTAAATAGCACATAAAAGCAACATCCCAGTCTCGGTTCCAAAAATAAGTTCCATATTAGGGAGAGAAACACCGAAAGCCTGCGGCATAAAACCTAAGTTAGGAAAGACAGCCAAGAATCATTGGCAAAAAATTCCTAACTTAGGAAAAGCTACTGAGAATCGTTGGCAAAAAAAATCCCGAATATAGGTAAGGTAACGTTATTTTTTTGTCAAAAATATAAATAGAGGTGGTCTAAAAGTATATCTTTGTATAGTTTTTTAGACAACCTCTATTCTTTAATCAGTTTATCATAAACAATAAATATTACATTATGAAAAACTTTATTTATTTCTTATTAGGCTTTCTTTTTTTGTGTGAGTGGACTTCTGTTCATTCTCAGGAGTTTAAACTGAATCCAACCGCCGGTTATTTCCAGAACAAAGGCGTGGACGTGATGGCTTTCGACGATATATATCCCGAAGGCCATCAGAGTGGCGTAAGCATCATTATGCACGGCAACCGCGTGGCAACCAACGGCGATATCCGCTTTGAGCCGACGCCGGGGCAATGGCAACCCGTTCCCGTACAGCGCAAACGGACGCCCGACGCGGCGACCAACACCATCACCACCTCGCTCAGTTTCCCCGATTCGTCGCGCCATCTGAGAGGATTCAACCCGATGATTTACCCCGACTTCCAGTTTAATTACACCGTCACGGTCAAAGGCGAAGGCAGCGCGGTCGTCGTCACGGTCGACTTAGACCGTCCCGTCCCATCCGAATTTATCGGCAAGCTGGGATTCAACCTGGAACTCTTCCCCGGCGCCCTGTTCGGCAAGCCGTGGATAATGGACAACAAACAGGGCATCTTCCCGCAACACCCCAACGGCCCCACCCTGTCGCAACCGGCCAACTATACGCATAGCGGGCGCTTCAACCCCAATCCTCTTGCCGACGCCGAGCACCTGTCAGGTCATGGGCGCGGATACAACCCGATCATCGCAGACGACATCGTCTCCGAGCCATACGCCGTGGGTAAACGCTTCACCGTTCGTCCGGACAACTCCTACGACAGGTTCACTATCGAAACACGCGGTACAGACCTCAAGCTCTATGACGGACGCATGAACCACAACAACGGATGGTTCGTCGTGCGCAGCGACGTGCCTGCCGGAGCAACCAAGGGGGCCATACAATGGGTCATAACTCCCAACGTAGTGAACGACTGGCTCTACCCGGCCGTCATCCAGACCTCACAACTGGGATACCACCCGAACCAACCCAAAGTGGCCATTATCGAACTCGACAAACGAGATCTCAAACGCGAGAAACCCTCTCTGTACCAAATTACGGAAAACGGCAAGAAAGAAATAAGCCTGCCTGCGGGACAGGAATGGGGACAGTTTCTGCGGTATAACTACCTCAAGTTCGACTTTTCGGGCGTGAAGGAAGAAGGTCTGTACCAGGTAGTGTACGGAAACTCCGCATCATCTGTTTTCCGCATCGCCAAAGACGTATACGAACGGGGCGCCTGGCAGCCGGTGCTGGAATATTTCCTGCCCGTACAGATGTGTCACATGCGGGTGAACGAGAAATACCGCGTATGGCACGACCTTTGCCATGAAGACGACGCCCGCATGGCGCCGGTCAACTACAATCACATCGACGGCTACTCTCAAGGCGCCTCTACTCTGACTAAATACAACCCCGGCGACGTAGTGCCGGGCATCAATATCGGCGGCTGGCACGACGCGGGCGACTTCGACCTGCGCGTCGAATCTCAGGCCGGTGAGAGCTACATTCTGGCTCTGGCCTACGAAGCGTTCAAAGTCGATTACGACGCCACGTCGATCGACCAGCTCAAGCGCATAACCGAGATCCATCAGCCCGACGGCAAGGCCGACATCTTACAACAGGTCGAAAACGGCGCCCTGTCGGTTGTCGGCGCCTACCGCGCACTGGGACGCCTCTACCGGGGGATTATCTGTAACGACCTGCGTCAGTACGTCTTGCTGGGCGACGCCGGGGCTATGACGGACGGCATCGTCGGCAATGAAGACGACCGCTGGGTCTTTACCGAAAACAATCCCATGCGCGAGCTGACCACCGCCGCCCAACTGGCCGCCGTATCGCGCGTCCTCCGGGGATTCAACGACACCCTGAGCCTTCAATCGCTCCAGGCCGCACGCGAACTCTATAAAGTGACCGAAGTGACGAGCCGGGCACGGTCGGCCAAAATACACGCCGCTACGGAGCTGTACCTCACCACAGGCGAGAAGGAGTATAAAGACTTCTTGTTGTCGGAAACCAAATACATTACCGAAAATATCAGCCAGGTAGGCTGGTATATCGCCCGTGCCGAGAAAGCGATGAAAGACAGCAAATTTACCAAAGCTATCCACGACGCTTTGCCCGGATTACGCAAACAATTCGAAAGCCAGTCCTCCGAAACGCCATACGGCATTCCTTACCGCCCGCGTATCTGGGGCGCCGGTTGGGATATCCAGAGTCTTGGCTACCGGTATTATTTTTTACATGCCGCTTACCCGGACATTTTTGGGCCGGATATAGTGTATAATGCGCTGAACTTTGTTCTCGGATGCCATCCCGGTTCCAACACAGCTTCCTTTGCCTCCGGCGTAGGCGTTAAATCGGCCACCGTAGGCTACGGGCTGAACCGTGCCGACTGGTCGTATATCCCCGGCGGCGTCGTTTCGGGAACGGCGCTGATCCGTCCGGATTTCCCCGAATTGCTTGAGTTTCCCTTCTTATGGCAGCAGGTAGAATATGTGTTGGGGGGCGGTTCGTCTCACTACATGTTCCTCGTATTGGCAGCCAGGAAATTATTGTCGAATGAAACAGTAAGGTGACACAGGTAGTTTAGTTGTCTTCATTATGGAGCCTCTTGCGAATAGCTTAAACGACTATCCGAAGAGGCTCCCTGTTGATAATGAGAGTAAAAATTTACGGGACGAGCGCCCGCTCTATGTGGCTCCAGGGCCCTTTCTCGCCGCGGGTGTTTTCCCATCGCATGGCGAAGTAGACGAAACGACCCTGGTCGTCTCCTGAAAAGTCTAAGACAACGGGCGAGTCCGTATCAAAGACAGAGTTGAGTAAGTCGTTGGTATTCATAATGGGAGTATCGGAGAATGCCCAGCGGAGCTCTGCCCCGTGCTGCCCTTTAGGCTTGCCTTTCTTGCGCTTGGAGCCGGCGGGGTAGTAGTCGATATGAAGCCGGTGATCTACAAGAGGAACGACGCCGAACTCCGGCGCATCGACAGCCACAGGCGAAGGCGTAGGCGTATCGGCCTCACGCGAGGGGAAACCCATCGCTTCGAGGTCGGTATCCGTCACCAGCGGATTGGCTTTCACCAGCTTGTAAAGCTCCCGGTAGTAAGGGAGAAATACTTTCTCTGCTTCCCTCATCGCTGCGATGGCGATGGGCGTGCGCGTTTCGGGGTTCACCCAGGCTGCATAGGCCGTTACATAGGGATTGTAGCCCTTAGCGCTAAACTCTTGTTTGTACCATTTCCCCAACACCGCGGTGTCTTCCATTCCGAAGCGGGTGGCGTTTGCATCCAGGTAAGGTACAGTTACTTCGGTAACTTTTTCATAGACTTTTTGCCGGGAATGCGGCAACCAATTTTTAGATCTTTTTTCCATAATCAAAACGTTTACTAATTAATACTTTAACTTATCGCTTTGCTTCTTTTCTCTGCGGTTTTGCCTCCTTTCTCCGCGGCTTTGTTTCTTTTCCCCACGGCTTTGTTTCTTTTCTTCGTGTCTTTGTTTCCTTTCCTCGCGTCTTTGTCTCCTTTCCCCGCGTCTCTGTTTCCTTTCCTCGTGTCTTTGTTTCCTTTCCTCGTGTCTTTGTTTCTTTTCCTCGTGTCTTTGTCTCCTTTCCCCGCGTCTCTGTTTCCTTTCCTCGCGTCTTTGTTTCTTTTCCCCGTGTCTTTGTCTCCTTTCCCCGTGTCTTTGTTTCCTTTCCTCGTGTCTTTGTCTTCTTTCCTCGCGTCTTTGTTTCCTTTCTCCGCGTCTTTGTTTCCTTTCCCCGTGTCTTTGTTTCTTTTCCCCGCGTCTTTGTTTCCGTCCTTGATACTATTGCCGCGTTGGGAACAAATATAATTATTTTTTGTTGGAAATGCAAATATTTTTGGCGAATAGATGCGTGTTTTTGTTTTGATGGTGTATATTTTATAAAAATAAGGCTCGGATTTTGGAGATTCCTTTTCCTGTATGAAAAACGGCTTTCAGCGTGTCTTTCGTTCGGCGTTTATGGGCTTCGGATAGAGCGAGGGGCTAAGAGGTCGTTCCTGTTGGCGTCTAATACGGTTATATAGACGTGCGAAATACGCTTAAAAGTAAAAGGCCCTTCTTCCTCGTCGCAGGCTTGCGGGAGTATGGCAAGCAAAATAATCAGTCTTTTCTTTGGTCTTTAAGTTAAGTTTTATCCGTAAAGTCAAACATGATTCTTATCGGGTAAGAAAAAGAATCTTTTGCGGGAAAATGTATAGAAAAAAAGGTTGTCGTTCGTGTAATAATGGGAAATAATGAAAGGAATCGGATATATTTTTTCAATTCAAGAGCGCTTAGCATTTATTCTTTTGCCGGAAATATGTATGTTATGTATGTATATATGTTTTTTTGTTACTTTTGTTCCTGTATAATTTAAAACAGGTAATAATGAAAAAAGTTGAGTTTAGTTTATTAGTTTTGGCGCTAACAGGACTATTGTCGTGCGGAGGTAAAAAATGTGAAGAAAATTCACAATGTGCAGCAAAAGCTCCGGTAGAAACAACACAACCGGAAAAAGAGAAGAAAGTAGTTGTAGCACGTCTTGCCGTAAAAGAAGGGCAAGAAATAGCGTTCATAGAAATTGCCGCAAAATTGGTCAATGCAACCCGGGAAGAAACGGGCAATCTTTATTATTCTGTGTATCAATCGCCTTTAAAGAAAACGGAATTTCTTTTTTATGAAGAATATAAAGACGAAGCCGCATTCGAAGAGCATAGTTCATCGGAACATTTTGCCGCTTTTGTGGAAGCAATCAAAGACTTAACGGCGGGAGATTTAATCGTTGATGAATTTTGATATTTGGAGTTTGTCCGAAATAAACGTTACAAATTTTCGTTTGTTTTAATAGTAACATAAGACATTCTCTTCAATCTTTAAAAACCAAGCTTGATGTTTTCCGAAACCAAACTTGATGTCGGGGCGAATGTAGCTTTTTCGATTTTACTAAATCCTGCCGCATTTATTGTCGCTATAATTCGCTCACTCTATTAATGCTGCTGCATCGTCGATAGATATTTCTCCATTATGGTATCGCCCGCGCTTTTTGCATTGGCGTACCATTTCTTTTCTTATATTTGTAGAATCAATCGTTAGGAGATGCGACCCAATAACAGACCGGATATTATTGACGAAACTGCCACTCTTATTAAAAAAATTACCGTGGGAGACGAAGTTGCTTTTAAACAACTCTTTGCTTTGTATTATCAGCAACTGTTTCATTCGGCTATTTATTTCCTCAAATCAAAGGAATTGGCGGAAGAGGTGGTGGCCGACATCTTTTTTCATCTGTGGGTGAGGCGAGAGATGCTGACGACTATCGACGATATAGACAAGTATCTGTATGTGGCCGTTAAAAACCAGTCTATATATTATTTGCGCAGGAAAAATGTTATGCCCAATAGCGACGTACTGGAACTCTACAACATTGAATGGATACCTGACTCCGACGACCCGGAGGGCGCCTTGCTGAACCGGGAATATGAGGACTTAATCCAACAGGCTATTTTTTCTTTGCCCGAAAAATGCAGGGAAGTGTTCAGGCTGGTCTTATCAGACCGGCTGAAACACAAAGATATTGCTCACCTGCTGGATATATCCGAGAAAACCGTAGAGGCGCATGTTGCCAACGCTTACAAGCGGATCGTGCAATTTGTAACGAAAAAATATACCTCCAGTTCTACCAAAAAAGATAAATGAAGAAACTAATTGTTACTTTTGTATCCAAAACATATTCAGCAATAAAATTATCATGCGTACGTCTATACATCTGTTATCTGTTTTTGTCGTGTGCGTTATTTTGTCTTGCTGCGAACAATCTGCAGAATTGATCAAGCCGGTTGGCGTAGAAAAGGATCACGCCGTAAGACTTACCATCGACTGGAGTAATCGTAGCCAAGGCGTAGCTGTGCCATCACACTATACCGTCAGAACAGGCGAATTGCATCTACACGAAATATCGGAAACGACTTTTGTTATTCCTCATAAGTTTCAGCCCGGGCAACATTCTATTTATGTGTACAATCCGGCAAGCCACATCTCTGTCGATGGAACGACGGCCAGCCTTGAGGTAGAAAACGGATACCTGAAAGCGTTACCGGGGTGGTTTTTTACTGCC
>JAISZY010000104.1 GCA_031284375.1 Tannerellaceae bacterium
A
Organism: Tannerellaceae bacterium; assembly: GCA_031284375.1. Taxonomy (GTDB): domain Bacteria; phylum Bacteroidota; class Bacteroidia; order Bacteroidales; family Tannerellaceae; genus DFXE01. The sequence continues at coordinate 2 of JAISZY010000104.1, forward strand.
TGATGTTTTTCGACCAATCTTTGCCGATAACCTGATTTCTAATTCTATCTATCTTTTCAATATTCAGAGCCACAAGGCTTTCATTCAAGCGACCATAATAAAAGCCCTCAAACGCTACTGGAATGCCTTGCGGTGCGGCAGGTATCCAAAACATTATTACCCTGCCTTCGGGTTTATGCAGTTCGTATATTTCGATGAACGAAATATTCTGCGTTGTCTTGTCGCCGATTCCCTTTTTCAGACTGTCCAAGTCTTTACGGTTGGGGCGGTAATTGCTTCCAACAATCCGGTGCTTCGTGTTTTCAACCCCGAAAATAAGCCACGCACAGGATTTGTCTTTCAGGTTGGCTTCGTTGCTCAACGCTGAAAAGTATTTGCCGATTTTGCTGAAGTCGTAGCTTTCCTTTGCTTCCTTGAACTCGACAATCTCTGTTTCTGCCGGAAGCGAAACGGCATCGGACAGTATTTTGTTCAATTCCTGTTCTGACATTATTTGGGGGAATTTCTGCCGACAAAGATACGTCTTTATCTGCAATTTCCCAAAACAGATGCACAGACAAAACAGGCTGATATTCCTGTTCCATCTGTGCTCGCCGCTTTTACTTTCGCGACGGTTTCCGGTCGGCCTCTTCCATTCTTTCTAATACGGCATCTCTCAACAAATCCATGAATTTTGTCCGGCGGCCATCCGTCCGGTGTTTAATATTCATGAAGTAATTGGCAAATTCTTTTACGTCAAAATCAAACATTTCGCCCATCTGCCCGAACAGTTCCTTAAGGGTAATTTTTCCGTTGTTGATTCGCTTTACAGTGTACAGGGCATATATCAGTTCTACCCACTCGATGACATTGCCCGTCCATTTCAGTTTTGAACTTGGGTTTGGGTTTTCAGGCTTGCAAAGCGGGCATTTTTGCTTGTCCTCCGCCCATTGTATTTGCTTCTCGACAAAAACAATCTGCATGTCAAGAAGCAGTATCGCTTTGCGGAGATAAAGTGCCGCTTTTTTTTCTTCGGTATCTCTGCCAGACATGCCAGTTCAACGCGGGTATAAACGAGCGTATTATGATGTGCAACTTTGTCGGTAAAGACAGCGTTTTCCAAAAACAGGAGCCTGACAAATTCGTCATAGCCGTTTTCCAATACTTGGGCGTCAATGTCCGTACCTTTTTGTGAAGCCTCCCGCAATGCGAGGAATAACTTCGTCGAAATGAATTTCTTCATGTGTTTATAGATTAAGTGATTGATAAAAAAAAGAGTTTCCATCCGGAAGACAGGAAACTCGGTTTTAACAATTCATCCGTGGACTGCATGGATGAATTGAAATAATCAAAAACGTTTACACGGAAGTTCGAAGGAAGTTATGCATCCAAGTTTACAACACCAGCACGATAGCCCCTGCCACTATCAGGAGTCCGCCCAGAATTGTTTTCATGTCCAGTGTTTCATGTAGGAAAATAAAAGACAATATCAGAACAAAAACAACACTCAGTTTGTCAATCGGCGCGACTTTCGATATATTTCCGGTTTCCAGCGCTTTAAAATAAAATATCCATGAAAATCCGGTAGCCAAACCGGATAGAAATAAAAACAACAGGTTCGTTCTACTCAATTCTTTTACCTCTTTTATTTGTCCGCTAAATAAAACAATACCCCATGCCAGAAGTAGTACTACTCCTATCCGGATTGCTGTTACCACATTTCCATCTGTTCCTTTAACTCCGACTCTCGCTAATATGACCGTAAGTACCGCAAACAAAGCCGATAAAACGGCATGCCATTTCCACATAACATCTACAATTGACTATAAATTGATTCCAACTCTCAGAATCTGACAAAAAAGGTGAACCCAAGTTTCCATTATCGTATCTGGGTAAAATAAGCGTCTGAACTTTTTCGTCTTTTTTCCCAAACGTTTTTTGCAGGCAGGGATCCGTCCAGTAAACTATTTTAGTGGATAGAACATCAATTCATGCTCCGATAACAATGTCATTCAAAAGTGGCGATCTTCTGGTACTTCAATTCAAGATCATCCGTCGCAAACGGCAACTTCATACCGTTTGCCATCTTGGGATTGCGCATTATTACCCCGCTTCGGAGAGCTGCATAACATGCAGAGATACACAGTTATCGACAAAAAAAATAGATATTTCACCCGCTTGTTGATTTTGATTACTATAAACTAAAACGAGGCCTGTCCGGGCATGTAACCACGGCATCAGATAAGTTATTCTTCTACCTTTCCGAACCTGTACAACTGCACCACGGCGTTTGTATCATTGAAGCGGTTGGGGCTTTCTTCCAGCAGCTCGAACCAATAATCCTGATAGGTCTCCCTTACCTTTTCTATATCCTTATCCGTGGAAAAGAAGTAACCTTCCTCCGGCTCTTCATTCTCGAAACTCATAAAGCCGTTACGCAGGTAGAAATTCGTTCCGTACATATTTGCGTACTTACGTAGATCGTTCACCACGTACATATTCCCTTTCTCCAGCGGATACTTTTCCTTGATCCCAGAAACGAAAGGCTTGATGGATGTACCATTCTTGAACGTCGGTAAAGCCACGCTGTCCATAAGCACGTTGCACGTTAGCCAGGCGCCGAGAACGGCATACAGGATACCCTTCTGGTTCTCCTTCCGAAGCTGGACGATCAATATGCCGAATACGGACAGAAGCGCTGTCAACACAACAATATATACGATTGTCGGGGTGGATAAGGCTTCTCCTATCAGGTTTACATGAAACAACGTCTTGTCTCCCTTGATAAACCCTGCCGCGACATCCTGCAGGCCGCCCCTTCCCACCAGCGCAAACACGGACAATAATGCAAAAATACCCGTAATAACGCCCCCAAAGACGCCAATCGCGTGGTTTACTTTCGGGCGCTTCGTCAGGAAAGCATGCATGTACTGCCCCAGGAAGGCGGCGATAAACGGATAAGACGGCATCAGATAGGTTCCCCGCTTACTCGTGGGGATGCAATAAAAGAAGATGATCAGGCAAAGAGATACCAGTGAGAAGAGTTTTCCCCTTTCCCGCGACATTATATTTCTCCACAGGTTGCCAGGGCGTTTACATGCGGATTTAACGGCAACAATGGAAAAGAGCAGAAACAGCGTCCAGGGCATAAATCCGGGCAGCAATAGAACGAAGTTATACCAAAAAGGGTGCTCGTGTCCCAGATTATAATGCAACTTGGCGTTATCGCTTCCAAAAAAACGGCCGAAGTTCTCGCCCCAAACCAGGTCAAGAAAGGCATGCCCTCCCTGCTGGTATGCGGCATAATACCACACGAGTAACGGTATCAAAGAAAGCATGCCGGCGAATACGCATTTTAGGACCACCATCATGAACTTCCGGCGGGTAAGCAACAGGTAAACGCCGAAAACGAATAACGGCAAAACAATCCCGACCAACCCTTTCGTTAACGACGCGCCTCCCAGCAACAACGGGATATGCCAGGGTAATCCTGCCAATTGCTTCTCCTCGGCCCAGCGGAACAGGCTGATCAGTCCACACACGATAAAGGCAGTCAAGACCATGTCCACGCGCGAGGTCATTGCGCCCCGATGAATCTCAAAACAGGAGATAAATACAAGAATAGCGACGAGCGATTCGCCCTTCCCCATAAACTTCCCGAGGAACCCGAAGCAACACACGGACATCACGATAAAGGCGATTGTCGACGGAAGACGGGAAGTAAAAGGCGTTACCTCCCCGCCAGGGATCGAACATAGAGCCATCATCCAGTGCGTAAACGGGGGTTTATATGCAATCTCGTCCGCGTAGACACGCGGCAAGACCCAATTGCCTTCGTCAAGCATGGATACCGCTACCGACGCTTCACGAGGTTCGCCCTTCGTGTAGTATTCACCAAGACCGATCCAGGGTAAGGTGCATAGTGTCGCGATCAGTAAAACAAGAACAGATAAATTATTCCACCTGGGAATGGAGGATAAGGATTGCCGCGTATTATTCATCGTATATTATTGATTAAGATTTATCATGTCTTTAATGATATATTCAGGGCGTCCCTTGATCTCGTCGAACAGCACGCCTATATATTCTCCCAAGGCTCCGATGGCAAGGAGTTGGACACCACCGAAGAAAATGATAAGGATCATGGTCGAGGTGAACCCGCTTTCCGCACGTGTAAAGCCGAAAAGCTTACCGGAGAGATACCAGCAACCCAACAGCAGCCCTAACAGTACGGCAAAAATACCCAAGGCTAGGGCTATCTTTAGCGGTTTCTTTGAGAAATAGAGCAGGGCCGTCATGGCAAATTTTACCATTCGCTTCAATGGATACTTGGTCTCTCCAGCAAAACGCGCGTGCCTCTTATAATAGAAAGGGACCTGCTTGAAACCAACCCACGAGATCAGCCCGCGAATGTACTTTCCCCGTTCGCGCAGCCGGTTAAACTCCCGGATCACATGAGCGTCTATCAGGCGGAAGTCACCCGTGTCGACAGGAAACTTAACCTCGGCAAGAGCATTGAGCAGTCTGTAAAACAGGCTGGCGGACAGTCTCTTGAAAAGTCCTTCTCCTTCCCTTGTCCCACGGACACAATAGACCACGTTTGCATCCTGTTCCTCTTTACAACGGATCAGGTCGGGTATAATTTCAGGAGGATCTTGCAGGTCAGCGTCGATGATCACGGCCATGTCGGACGTGCAATGGTTGATGCCGGCGGTTACGGCAGCCTGATGCCCGAAATTACGGGAGAAACAGATAATCCCGACGCTCGCATCCGCCCCGCCTATTTCCCGTAATATACATGGCGTCTCGTCCCTGCTGCCATCATCTATAAACGTGATTGTCGACTCGATATCATCCATTGTCTTCAATAGGGAAGAGAGCCTCTCGTATGTTTTCCTGATAACAAGAGCCTCATTATAACACGGGATAATTACATTAAGCGTTTGCATGCGCGATCTATTTTAAAGCGTAATTTTTATTGAAAAAGAAGTCGTGCTTCCAGGTGTACAACACCAGCACGATAGCTCCCGTTAGTACCAGGAGTACGCCCGGGATTGTTTTCAAGGCCGGGGTTTCATGCGGGAAAATAAACGATAGTATCAGGACAAAAACAACGCTCAATTCGCCAACTGGCGCGACTTTCGATACATCTCCGGTTTCCAGTGCTCGAAAATAAAATATCCATGAAAAGCCGGTAGCCAATCCGGATAGAAATAAAAACGACAGATTCGTTTTACCCAACTCTTTTACCTCTTTCATTTGTCCGCTAAATAAAACAATGCCCCATGCCAGAAGCAGTACCACTCCTGTCCGGATTACCGTTGCCACATTTCCACCCGTTCCTTTAGCCCCGACTTTCGCTAATATAGCCGTAAGCGCCGCAAACAAAGCCGATAAAAAAGCGTACCATTTCCACATAACATCTGCAATTGATTATAGATTGACTTCATCCTTCAAAACCTGCACGAAAAAGTCAAACTCAAATTTCCATTATCATATCCGGGCAAGATAAGCGTCTGAACTTTTTTATCTTTCTTGCCGAACGTTTTTTGCAAATAAGGATATGTCC
>JAISZY010000137.1 GCA_031284375.1 Tannerellaceae bacterium
TCGCAGGCAAAGAAGCGCCGGAGCATCGGCCTAAAGCAACCAAGAGACTTACCGGCAAAGTGCTTCAATGGCAAGACGAGTTAACCATTTTCGGCTCGGCAACCTATTCCGTCTGCGTGCCCAAAGGCTCGATGCAAACCTTTTGCTATCCGTCCGATTACTACGAACTCGACGACCGCCATTGGTTGTATTCGCGCGTCGAAGTAGAATTTAGCGGAGAATTTGAGCTTGACGTTATCGACCTCTATACCCTGAAAAAAGTAGCCGTAAGGTTTGGTCTAAACGCCCAAGACAAATTCGACTATACCTTATATTCGGAAACAGGCAAAATCCGCGGACAACTTGCCGCATATTATCCCTTCGGACTTACGGATGAACCCGAAATGCCGGCAACGCCTCCTCTCCCCAAAGGTGTGCGATACCTCTACCGCCCTTCCGAACTGACACACCCCATGACACTCGAACAAGTGACCGAAGTGGCATCCAAGACAAAAGGATGGAAGGGCGCTTTCGACTTTCCGGGCAAAGAGAAGAAAATGATGGAACATTCCACCCTGCTGAACCATCGCGCCTTCTCGCTCGTGTTCGACAACGGCGACACCTGGGAGTACGAAATAGGCGAAGATTTCCAAATGCGCTTCCGACCCAAAGGCGGCGAATGGAAATCGGAACGGTACGATGCTTTCGAAGCCGACGACCAATTGGTGTTCTTCGCCCACGTGACCGACAACGATTGCCCGATAGACGCCCTGCAATACGCCATAGACCTGAAGAACGGACTTGTAACCTGTATCCGTTCCACGTTCAACAATCCCCAAAGCCCGCGAGACCCTCGGCAGGAATGGTTGTTCGGCATCGTCAAGGCAGAGGGCGTCCCGCTTTCGAGCGAACGTCATACATTCACCAACGAATTACTGGGACGCTCCTACACCTGGGAATATAGCGACAATATATCCTCCCAACACGTCTACACCACCACCGAATCCTTTACGTACGCCATCATATCGAGTCAAGGGCCGAGCGTGATGGGCAGTTTCCCCTGCCGGTACGTCAAAATCCGGGATGGTGTCTATATGTTGTCGTGGATAGAGATGCGTTCGCAAGGCATACAGGGCATTTTGCTTTTCAATACCAAAACGATGCACGATTGCGGCGCCTGCCACGGTCTGACGCACGACCAAACATTTGAGTTCAATACCTTCGGAGCCGAATCAAGAGCTGCCGGGCGATACGATTAATCTCCGGCTTTACAGGTCGTTTTGTACAATATTCGGGTTTGAATCAATTTCTTGCTGGGGAATAAGGAATACAAGGTTCTTATCTCCGGCAGGAAAGTGAGACGCCTGCTCGTAAATCAATTCATTATGTCCCTGATTTCGCCGGTCTAATGGGATATTCAGGCGTTTAATGTCCAAGAATCTGAATCCGTCGCCCCAAAGTTCCGCCCTGCGTTCGAGCAGGATGTGACGGATTAGTTCTTCGCCCGTAACTGTTTGTTTCTGCGCTTCGGCGTCTTTTCCCTGTCTGGCTAATGCTTCGGCCTCGATAAGGTATAATTCTCCCGACTTCAGGTAGATGTAATCGTTCGTCCATTCGCCGTACCCGGAAAACTTATATCCAACCCGTGGAAACCCTAAAAACCGAGTCTGAAAAACATCGGGATGATAAATATCAGCCTGAAAGAGTTTTTTCCTTACGTCGGTGTCGGGTAGATAATCAAATATTTCCGTACTGACCGATTTTTGAATCCCCAAAGTTGCATAGCCGCCGAAGAATGGGTCTATCTGAGAGAAGAAGGAGGCATAACTTGTTTGTTGTTCGTCAATAAGAATAGCTCCCCATATCCATTCGGGGTCGTTGGCGTCGTTCCAACCACTGTCGTAATGGGTGGTGAGAGGAAAACCTTCACGGGCTTTGTTCGCTTCGGTTGCAGCAGTATTCCAGTTGCCGGTAGTTAATGCCACGCGCGCTTTCATTGCCCGGACTACATTCAGATTGATATGGGATTTATTGGGGCGAGTTGTTGAGCTTGCGCTTAATAAGGATATGGCTTCATCCAAATCCTTGTTAATTTGCTCGTAAACTTCGGCTACACTCGACCGGGGCAATGCTTCTCCCGATGTGGTGATTACCAAAGGAACGCCAAGGTGAGAGTTGGCGCCTCCCGGTTCGTAACGATGGGCAAAAAGCTGAACCAAATACCAATGCGAATAAGCGCGATAGGCGTATGCCTGGCCTTTGATATTCCGGGCCTGATCTTCTTTTGTTCCGGCGTCTTCGGCATTGTCTACTTTCTCTATAATGATGTTTACGTTATCAATGATGTCGTAATAATAAGCCCATACATACTCCAGCAAAGAGGAGTTTACATCCCGCGATTCGATATATTTATACCAGTTGTAAAAATGGCGGTAACGGGCGTCGTTAATAGGATAGAGGTCTTCGCCAAGTAAATCAATAATCATATCGTTGGCCTTCTGTCCGAAGGCAGAGTGGGCGTTGTAAAACTTGTATGTAGAACGGTGCACTCCTTCTAAGGCGGTTTGAGCGCCTGTTATGGAGGTGAATAATATATCATCCGTAACGCTGTCTGTGGGTTCTCTGTCCAGAAAATCGTCCGAGCAGCCGATTGATACAAGGAATAAAGCTCCTGTAATTATGTAAAAAAACTTTTTCATGTCTTTGTATTTTATTAGAATGTTAAATTGACTCCTGCGCTGATTACTCTGTTTGTTACATAGGTGTAATCCGAAGTACCGTTAAAACTTTGTTGTGGATTCAGTCCCTTACGACTGGTAAGCAGTCCGAGATTATCGCCGGTTAAAAATATCTTCGCATTTCTCAAATCTAATGCTTTCTGTATATTTCTCGGCAGATTGTACGAAAGGGTTACATTGCGCAACGACAGGTAACCGGCATTGGCAAGGAAACGAGACGACTGGATGTTTGCAGCAGTATATCCGTTCTGCAGACGGGGAATATCGGTCACGTCGCCCGGCTTCTGCCAGCGATTGAGAATGTCTGTTGTCCAGTTATGCCCGTACGACCCGGGATGCGAAAGCGCTGCATAATGCGAATCGTAGATTTTACCTCCCAGTTGATAGGAAACAAGTACGGACAATTCGAAGCCTTTATAACTTAGATTATTTGTAATACCCCCATAGAGGTCGGGGATGGCATCGCCCACGTAGTAGTAGGAAGCCGCATTATGGTCGTTGGTTGTTTCCTTGCCTGTTACGTTTCCTTGCCCGTCAAGTATGTCTTTATAATATAATGCGCTACCGTCTTGAGAATCGACGCCGGCATAGTCGCGCAACCAGAACTCGTAGATGGAATGACCTTCGGAAAGCTTTTTGGTTCCCGAAATAATTTCCTGCGGCGAGCCGTCGGGATTGGAAGGCATCTTTGTGATTTTATTCTTGTAATGCGTTGCGTTGACATCCAGACTCCATTTCAAATTCCTGTTGTTGATGATATTTACGCCTAAGGATACTTCAAGCCCTGTGTTTTTGAGCGTACCGATATTGCCCCATTTGTATTCGATACCGGTAGACTGCGGATTGGGCACCTGAAACAAAAGATTGCTCGACCGGCGACGGAACACATCTATTTCGGCGCGGAAATGGTCAAAGAGGCCCAGTTCGACGCCCACGTTCAGATTACCGTTCTTTTCCCATTCCAATTGTCGCCGTACACCTGCCGGGCAGAAGTATTGAACTTACCGTTCGCATCCACCAACTGATCGTCTGCTACATTATATATGTTATATCCACCCAGTTTCGAGATCAATCCATCGGCTCCCCCGCTGCTTGCTATGGAAGCGGCTTCTTCGGCCGTTTTCCCACTGCCTATTACCAACGAGTTTCGCAACGTTTCCCACGAAAGCTCATAATAATCCACAATACCCACCCGGTCGTATTGCGGGATGGCGCGGGTGGTAGCGCCTACGTTTATTTTCACTTGGGCCGCCGGTTTGCCCCTCGCGCTCCATACAGCGCTGCGGAAGTAGCATCTTTCAGTACCGTAATACTGGAAACATCTTCGGTATTGATGGTACTTATATCGCCGTCGAAGGGAGCGCCGTCCACTACATAGAGCGGATTGTTCGACGCATTGATGGAGCCTATACCCCGGATGCGAATGGAAGCTCCCGAACCGGGCTGCCCTGTTCCGCCGGAAACCTGAATCCCCGGAGCAGAACCTTCCAATGCTTTGGTTAAAGAGGCTGCCTGAATGTTTTCAAGCCGCTCTTGCTTAATATTTGCCGCCGATCCGGTAAATGATTTCCGGGTACTCGTGCCGTAGGCCACTACAATCACTTCGTCCAAAGCCTGCTCGCTGGCGGCAAGGATTACCTCTACCGTTGGAGCCACCGGCACTTCTTTTGTTTCGGTTCCGATGTAGGAAACAACGAGCCAAGTTGTAGAAGGAGGCACATTCAGCCGGAACCTCCCGTCGATGTCGGTTACAGTCCCCACCGTAGTACCCTTGGCGATGATGGTAGCTCCCACGATGGGTTCGCCGTCTTCTGCCGACCTGACAGAACCTGTCACTGCCGTAGTTTGAGCTTCAACAATTCCCGTCCACAGGACAAGAAAAAATAAAAGATAATTTTCGGGGAATATGCCTTCGAAAGGAAAGCAGAGAGAGAGAGGGGGATATTAACAACAACACATTCGGATGTGTATCATCCGAATTATACAAACCGACATGCCCTGCCGCAGTATATGATGTGTTGTTGTGAAAAGCATAATGTAATGTTTTATGAAACGAGTTTGTTATCCGGTGCAAAGATATATCTGCAAAACACGGTGGGAAATACCATGAATGTGGTATTTGTTATACTTCACGCGGTCATGTTTTGTGCATTGGAATCGTCAAAAAATCGGAAGTTTAACGCTAATAATATATTTAACTCCGAACCATATTTAGTACTGACCGTATTGAAAAAGTCTGTCACCGCCTCATGAAATTTTGCAGGAGTTTCATAGTATACCGCATTAAGAATT
>JAISZY010000140.1 GCA_031284375.1 Tannerellaceae bacterium
TTTCTTTTTTCTCTTTCTCTACTATTTTCCGATTCTTGAGCGTAAGGATTTCGTAGGGGCGTTCTACTCCTTCTTTGTCTCCCTTGAGTACGTACTCGCGATTTTGTATCGTCTGAATCGTTGGCGCATAGGTGGACGGACGCCCTACGCCCAATTCTTCCAACCGACGTACCAAACTGGCTTCCGTATAACGGGGCGGGCGCTGGGTGAAACGTTCGGTGGCTACAATTTCGTTCATCACGAGCGATTCGTCGGGGTGAACAACGGGCAGGAGGCGGTTTTCTTTTTCGGCTTCGTGCTCGTTCTCGTCGTCCGAGCTTTCGTTGTACAACTGGAGAAATCCGTCGAAGACAACAACTTCGCCCGTTGCCACAAATTTTTCTTTCCGGTTGGAGATAGTAATCGAAATCGTGGTGCGTTCCAGTTCCGCGTCGGCCATCTGACAGGCTAAGGTACGTTTGCGTATCAGCTCGTAGAGTTTCTTCTCCTGAGCCGTACCGTTTATCTCTGCTTCGGCGATATACGTAGGTCGGATGGCTTCGTGCGCCTCTTGCGCTCCTTTGGTCTTGACGCTGTACGTGCGAAACTTATAATATGAATCGCCATACGTATTTAAAATGGTTTCTTTGGCCACTCCCAGCGCCAGATCGCTTAGATTGAACGAATCGGTACGCATGTACGTGATTCGTCCCGACTCGTAAAGCCGTTGGGCAAACATCATGGTTTGCGATACGGAATAGCCCAACTTCCGGGCTGCTTCCTGCTGCAAGGTGGAAGTGGTGAACGGTGGAGGCGGCGTCTTTTTCATCGGCTTGGTTACGATTTCGTCTATCCGGAAAGAAGCATCCTTGCACGTTTCGAGGAAGTGATAGACTTCTTCTTTGGTTTTGGGGCGTTTGTTGAGTTCCGCCTTTAGCAGGGTAGTTTGGTCGGGCAAGACAAACTCGGCGACAATGCGGAAGGAGGCTTCGGTGAGGAATGCGTTTACTTCGCGCTCGCGTTCTACAACCAGTCGCACGGCCACGGACTGCACGCGCCCGGCCGAGAGCGCGGGTTTTACTCTTTTCCACAGAACGGGAGAGAGTTCGAAACCCACAATACGGTCCAGCACCCTGCGCGCCTGCTGCGCGTCTACCAGGTGAAGGTCTATGTTCCTTGGCGTTTCGATGGCGCGCAGGATGGCATTTTTCGTGATTTCATGAAAAACGATACGTTTCGTCTTTTCGGGCGCCAGTTCCAGCACGTTTGCCAGATGCCAGGAGATGGCCTCGCCTTCGCGGTCTTCGTCGGAGGCCAACCATACCACTTCGGCTTTTTGCGCCTCTGCTTTCAAGGCGGCTACTATCTTCTTTTTATCGTCCGGAATGACGTACTGAGGCGCGTAATTGTGTTCGATATCTACGCCAAACTTTTTCGGCTTCAAGTCGCGGATATGTCCGTAGCTGGACATTACTTTATAGTCCTTCCCCAAAAACTTTTCGATGGTCTTCGCTTTTGCCGGAGACTCTACAATCACAAGATTCTTTTGCATACTTTATTACGATTCTATAAAATTCGAAGTCGGGCTTTCCCCGACCACGGGGCAAAGGTATATTCTTTGTTTTTCATATCAAAATATGTTTTTCGGATTAATTTCCGAAAACTTATCGTTTCCGTTCTGTGGAGCCAAATCCATTGCACCCATTTCTCCGCACGATATTCTTCCGTCCTCATACGTTTAAAATAGTATTGTAAAGATTTTCTTCCAAACCTTATACGCCTATGATATTATTGTAAATTATTTCTTCCGATACATATACGCCCATCATCCTATTGTAAAGATTTTCTTCCGATACATATACGCCCATTATAGTATTATAAAAATTTTATTCCGATACATATACGCTCATCATCCTATTGTAAATTATTTCTTCCGATACGTATACGCCCAAGATAGTATTGTAAAAAATTTTATTCAAACATTATACGCCTAAGATAGTATCGCAAATTATTTAATCTAATACATATACGCCTAAGATAGTATGGCAAAAATTTTCTTCCAAACATTATACGCCTATGATAGTACGGCAAACGATTTTCTATTATCCCGCCGATTGTTTGGGTTTCGGCGACGGTAGAGACGCAAAATTTTGCCTTTCTACCTATATAATATACGTACAAGCGACCAATAAGGGAATAAGGGTGGGTTTCCGCGGATGGCAACTGTCCGGCTACTAAGGGGGCTTGGCAGAAATAAGGGTTTTTTGTCCTCAACAACTATATGCTTGGGACTTTGCGAACCTCGTGATGCAAGGCGACAAGCGCGTACTCTGGATTGCTTCACTACGTTCGGATGACGGCCTCCCTGCACTACGGTTTGCCCCAGACTTTGTCTTCGCAAGGACGGCGACATTTGCCTTTGCCGATTTGAAATACGAAACCAAAGGGAAAGTATGACGCTTATCCGGTGGCGAGATACCGCAATAAATATTTATTTTTGCGCAACAAAGAAAAATACCATGCCGGAACACTTGTACCGATATTTTAAACGCGACATCAGTTGGTTGTCTTTCAACTACCGGGTGCTGCTGGAGGCCGAAGACGATTCGCTTCCGGCGTATGAACGGATTCGCTTCCTCGCCATCTATGCCGCCAACCTGGAGGAGTTCTACGAAATCCGCGTGGCCGAACATCGAGGCGTGATTCTGAAGAAAAAGTTTACCGACGATACGTACGACGAGGCCGAAGAGGCATTGGCGGAAATTACCCGCGAGGTGAATCGACAACAACGGGAGTTCTACCGCATTTTCTCCGAAAAAATACAGCCCGAACTCCGTCGGCAGCATATTTTTCTTTATACCGATAGCGTGCCGGAGATGTTTCACCGCGATTTTGTGCGCGATTATTTTAATGAAGAGGTTTTCCCCTTCCTCTCGCCCGTAATGATACAGGCGGGCGATATCCGGACGTTTATCCGCGACCGGCGACTTTACCTGATTGTCCGTATGGTGAAGAAAAACCCTCCGGCCGAGGCCGCCGACGCCCCTTCGGCCTATCATTATGCGCTGATAAAAATCCCTTTCGCCAAAACGCCGCGCTTCGTAGAGCTGCCCGCGCATAGGGACGAGCATTACATCATGTTTATCGACGATATTATCCGCGCCAATCTCCCTTCCGTCTTTCCCGGATACCGGATAGAGGGGTGTTACAGCATAAAAATATCGCGAGATGCCGATATTTTTATCGAGAATGAGAAGAGCGACAACCTGGTGGAGACGATACGCCAAAAGGTGAAGAATCGCAAAATCGGCGACCTGAGCCGCTTTATGTACGACAGGGATATGCCGGCCGATTTTCTGGCCTTCGTCTGCCTGGCCTTCGGTATACGCGACGAAGACTTAGTGGTGGGCGGCCGGTATCTGAACCTGCAAGACCTTGACCGCCTGCCCAATCCGCGTGGCCGGGCCTTGGAACGCTCCGCGCTTCCGCCCATGCGGATTCCTTGGGTAGACCGGATGGGGTCTGTGTTTCGGGCTATTGGAAGAAAAGATATTTTGTTGCATTTTCCTTATCATTCGTTCGATTATTTGATTCGCTTCCTCACCGAAGCCGCGTCGGACCCGGAGGTGGAGGAAATCAAAATCACCCAATACCGCGTAGCCGAAAATTCCGCCATTATCAACGCCCTGATCAGTGCGGCCAAGAACGGGAAGAAGGTAACCGTATTTGTAGAACTCAAGGCCCGCTTTGACGAAGAGCATAATCTGCGCACGGCCGAGTATATGAAGGACGCCGGCATACGTATTATATATAGTATACCGGGATTGAAGGTGCATGCCAAGATTGCGGTGATTCGCCGCAGGGGAAAAGAAGGATTTCCGGGCGATGGCGGCTTTGCGTACCTGAGTACGGGCAATTTTAACGAGAAAACGGCTACGATGTATTCCGATATGGCGCTCCTTACGGCGCATGGCGGATTGATAGAAGACATCCACCGGGTGTTTCTTTTGCTTGAGGGGATGCTGCCGGCTCCTGAATTTAGTTTTCTGCTGGTTGCGCATTTCAATATGGTGCCGGCGCTGAAACGGATGATACAACGCGAAGCCGCGCACGCCAAGGAAGGCCGGCGGGGGAAGATTATTTTGAAGATGAACGGCTTGCACGACCGGGATATGATAGACGAACTTTACCGGGCTTCGCAGGCCGGGGTAGAAACGGAGCTTATCGTCCGCGGAATATGCTGCTTAGCGCCAGGCCAGCCTTACAGCCGGAATATACGCATCACCCGTTTGGTAGATATGTATTTGGAACATGCCCGTATCTGGTACTTTTACAACGACGGGGAGGAGGAGGTGTTCCTAACCTCGGCCGATGGGATGCGCCGCAACTTGAGCCGAAGGATTGAGACGGCCTCGCCGGTTTTTGACCCGGACATCAAGCGGGAAATTATCCGCGTGCTGGAAATACAGTTGCAGGACAATACCAAAGCCTGTTTCATAGACGAAAATCTGAACAACAACTTTAAGCCGGCCATCCACAGCCCCAAAGTCCGGGCACAGGCCGTGCTGTATGATTATTGGAAGCAGCGGGGAGAAGACGTTAGCTAATCCGCCCCCAGTTTACTTTGTGAGCGAAGAGTGTTTTGAGCCGGTCTAACAACGGTTTGTGCATGGGGAGCGTCAGTTCCGGGTCGGCGGCCAGGATATCGGCGGCAATATCTCGCGCATATTGAAGGATTTGTGCGTCGGCGCTCAGGTTGGCAATCTTTAGGTCGATGCCCACACCGCTTTGGCGGGTACCTTCCAGGTCGCCGTATCCGCGGAGCCGGAGGTCTTCTTCGGCTATTTCGAAACCGTTGTTGGTTTGCACCATAATTTCCAGCCGGCGGCGGGTATCGGCGCTCAGTTTGTAGGAAGAAACCAGTATGCAGTAAGATTGTTCGCTTCCGCGCCCCACTCTACCGCGCAGTTGATGCAGTTGCGAGAGGCCGAAACGTTCGGCGCTCTCAATCACCATCACCGAAGCGTTGGGCACGTTCACGCCCACTTCTATCACGGTAGTAGCAAGAAGGATGTGCGCCTGTCCGGCGATGAATTTCTGCATTTCGGATTCTTTCTCTGCCGGTTTCATTCGTCCGTGCACCATACAGACGTTGTATTCGGCAAAAACTTCTTTGAAGACCTCGAAACCTTCTTCCAAGTTTTTGTAATCCAGCTTTTCGCTTTCCTCTATCATGGGGTAGACCACGTAAACTTGCCGGCCGCGGCGTATTTCTTTCTTCAGGAAATCGTACAATTCCGCCTTGCGGTTATCATATCGGTGGAGGGTCTGTATAGGTTTCCGGCCGGGCGGCAGTTGGTCGATGACGGACACGTCCAAATCTCCGTAGAGCGTCATAGCCAGCGTGCGGGGGATGGGCGTAGCCGTCATGACGAGCACATGCGGCACGTTTTCGTTCTTTTGCCACAAGCGGGAGCGTTGTTCTACGCCAAAGCGGTGCTGTTCGTCCACGATAGCCAGCCCCAGCGAAGCGAAGACAACCGTTTCTTCTATCAAGGCGTGGGTACCGATTACGATATCCACCTCTCCGGCGGCGATGGCGGGGAGTATCCGTTGCCGTTCCTTCTTGCGTGTAGAGCCGGTGAGGAGAACGACGCGGATGTTCATATCCTGAAGAAAGTTCATCAGGGTTACGTAATGTTGATGGGCCAATATTTCGGTAGGGGCCATCATACAAGCCTGGTAATTGTTGTCGATAGCGAGCAGCATAGACAGTAGCGCGACCAGGGTTTTGCCGCTACCCACGTCGCCTTGCAGAAGCCGGTTCATTTGCCGTCCGCTGCCCATGTCGGCCCGTATTTCTCGCACGACGCGCTTTTGGGCATCCGTCAGGTCGAAGGGAAGATATTCTTTATAAAAGTTGTTGAAGTGCGTACCGACGATGGGGCAAAGCAGGCCTTTGAGTGTATGCTTCCGGTAAGCGGCTGTACGGAGGATATTGAGTTGTATGAAAAACAATTCGTCGAATTTAAGTCTCAGGCGAGCCGTTTTGAGTTTTTCGTCCGACTGCGGGAAGTGTATATTCTTCATGGCCTCCGAGAGTGAAACCATTCCGGTACGTTGCAAAACATCGTCGGAGAGCGTTTCCGGCAGTTGCCAGTTAAGGATATGGAGCAACGTATACTGGAGGTTCTGAATGACGCGCGAGTTGAGGAAAGATTTCTTCATTTTCTCGGTTGTATTATAGAACGGAGTCAATCCGCCGGTCACTTTTTCGGCTTGCTCTACGGGGTCGATATCGGGATGCGGGATATTACAGGCTCTCCCGAACTCGGTAGGTTTGCCGAAGACGATATATTCCTGTCCGATTTTATATTTCTCCCTCACATACGGAATACCCTTAAACCAGACAAGGTCGATTACTCCCGTATCGTCGGCAAATCGGGCAATGAGTCGTTTGGTACGTCCTTCGCCCAGCGTTTCGAAGGAGAGTATACGTCCTTTCAACTGAATATAGGGCATGTCTCCGGTTACGGAACGTATGGAATAGATACGGCTCCGGTCTACATACCTGTAGGGGAAGTAATACAACAAGTCTTCGAAGGAAGCCACGTTTACTTCTTTCCGGAGTATCTCCGCTTTCTTGGGGCCTACCCCCGGCAGGTACATGAGGGAACGTTTGTCGATGTCCATCATTCAATCGGGAGGGCGATTCAGCAGCGCTTCGGCTACTTGCAAATCAAGCGGGTTGGTAATTTTAATATTTTCCCGGTTGCCGGGCACCGTACAGATGGGGTATCCTGCGGCTTGCACTACGGAAGCGTCGTCGGTAAAGGCCGGCGTATAATGTTGCCGGTAGGCGTCCAGAATCCATTCGCTACGGAACACTTGCGGCGTTTGTACAACAAAAAAACGACTGCGCTCTACGGGGTGATGCGTCCCGTCGTCGTTTCTGTGCAGGAGGGAATCCGTGACCGGCAGGATGGGCACACTTGCGCCATAGCGTTCGGCGGCGGCGAAGCAATTGTCAATCACTTGCGAGGCGACGAACGGTCTTACGCCATCGTGTACGGCAACCCATCCGTTGTCGTTCAGCAGTGCAAGTCCGTTTCTGACGGAATGAAAACGAGTTTCTCCTCCTTCCGCCAAGCGATGCGGCGCCGAACAATGAAAGTCTTCGCACAAATGCTTCCAACATTCAGCTTGTCCGGCGGGCAACACGAGGATACATTCGGCGTTGGCATCCCATCGGCAGAAACGTTCCAACGTGTGCATCAAGACAGGACGTCCTCCGATTGCGATAAACTGTTTGGGGAGATTTCCTCCCATTCTCAATCCTTTTCCTCCGGCCACTATCAGCACATAGCGTTTCATCCGTCTAATTCTTCCAATATTTTTTCCACCTCTTCATCTACCTTAAAGAGCTTGTCCTTGCATAATCGGATGAG
Source organism: Tannerellaceae bacterium (assembly GCA_031284375.1). GTDB lineage: Bacteria > Bacteroidota > Bacteroidia > Bacteroidales > Tannerellaceae > DFXE01. The sequence goes on from JAISZY010000140.1 coordinate 7,428, forward strand.
TCGGATAGCTTCTTTCACTTTATCGGACAAGACGTCTACGTCCAAGTCTCCGTTTTCAATATCGGCCACAATTTTCCGGAGTTTAGTTTCCGCATCCCGGTATGATTCGTTGTTTGTTTCCATCGCGGGTTTTGCTGTTTGTTTTATTAGCGCACTAATTTCAGTTCGTTAATCAGTCGGGGACATTGTCCCCACTTATCAATCATATATAAGACGTAGCGTATATCCACGCCGATACAGCGTTGCAGTTCGGGTTCGAAGGCGATATCACCGCTCATCGCTTCCCAGTTTCCATCGAAAGCAAGTCCTATCACGCGAGCATGTTTGTCGAAAATAGGGCTTCCGGAGTTTCCGCCGGTAATATCGTTGTTGGTCAGGAAGCAGAGGTTCATCGAACCGTTTTCATTGCCGTAGGCTCCGAAATCTTTTTTTCGGAACATCTCCAGTATTTCGGGTTGCACCCAGAAATCGTCGTTGGAAGCGTCTTCTTTTTCCAGAAAGCCTTTGTCGGTAGAATAGTAATCATACCAAGCGGCGTCGTAGGGACGATACCCTCCGATAGAACCATAGCTGGCCCTCATGGTAAAATTGGCGTCGGAATAAAACGTTCTATCAGGGTGCATTTCTTTCAGTCCGGCGAAGTAAAGACGCTCTCCTTTTTCGATATCATACTGCGAGGCGGCCATGAATTGCTGCATTTCATACAGAGAAAGGATAACGGAGAGACTAAGTTCTACCGCCGGGTCTTTATCCAATTTAGCATATTGTTTAGGGTCTTTCAGGAGCGCCACGATGTTGTTGTACGACAGCAAACGGCTCTTCTTGAATACATCTTCGGCATATTTGCGATAGTCTCCTTTGTATTTCTTATCTATCTTCCGGTATATATCGGGAAGATATTGCGCCGGAACTTCTTCCTTTACAATCTGCAACATGGAGGGCAATACTTTTTGGTCGAGCAAGGGTTCATAATCCTTAAAAAAGGGTTGCATCCCATCTTGCAGGAAGATATCTAATTCTTCTTCCGTAGAACCTTCCACATCCATACTCTGCACCATGCGTGCGAGGCGGACAATTTCCGCTCCGCTAACAAGCGCTTCCGCCAGATAGGTATACACTCTTCTGTATTCGTTTGTAGAAGTATATCCTTTTTCGAGCAAGTTCAATACATTGCCGTAAGTTTCCCGGCGAGTGGCGTCCTGTTCCACCCAAGCGGCAAAAGCGGCTTCTTCCTCTTTTTTCCGGTTTACTACATTCAGGTTATCCAACCCTTTGTTCATTCCGATAGAGTTTTTCCAGTAGTTCGAACTGCCGGCATACTTGGAAGCGTATTTGATACGAACCGCATCGGCGGCGCTCATGGCATCTTTCCATATATCTTGTTTTATGCCTCTTACTTTTATACGAGGTTCATTACTGTCTTCCATACGCTGACGGACGCCCCACGAGCTCAAGTACCGGTTGGTGCTTCCCGGAAAGCCAATCGTCATAGCAAAATCTTTGTTTTCATATCCCTGCAAAGACACTTCCGCTGTGTACTTCGGGCGATACGGTTGGTTGTCGGCGCTATACTCCACCGGTCGATTGTTGGCATCTGCATATACGCGAAAAACCGAGAAATCGCCGGTATGACGCGGCCACATCCAATTATCCGTATCTCCTCCGAATTTACCTACCGAACTGGGAGGTGCAAATACCATCCGGACGTCGTCATAAACATCGTAAACCACTAAAAAATATTTATTACTATTGTAGAAAGGCACCACTTCGGCAGCAAGGAAGGGGTCTTCGCCGATAGAATCACAGATGACATTCCCGATAGAATCGGCGGCTATCAATCTTTCGTATTCGCTGGTGCGGGATGAAATTTGGGTATTAATACGTTCGCTTACATCTACGGTCTCCCTCAGGTAACGAACGCTTAAGCCCGGAACCGGCAACTCTTCTTCTTTGCTTTGCGAGATAAAACCGTTTTTCAGATAATCCTTTTCCACTGTACTTAATTGTTGGATGGCGCTATATCCACAGTGATGATTGGTAAATATCAATCCCTGGTCCGACACCGTGATGCCGGTACATCCTCCACCAAAAATAACAACCGCATTGCTGATACTTGGATTCGTTTCGTTGTATAGATCTTCATACGAAAGCACGAATCCCAGTTCTTTCATCCTGGCTAAGTTCTGTTTGTTCAACTCTTTCAATACCCATATACCTTCATCGGCATACATCTGACCAGCCAACATGATAAACAGTAGCCCGCCCCACATTTTCTTTTTCAAATTCATTCTTTAGTTCTTTTATCGAAATTAATAAATCTATAATTTTCTATTTCCGGACGGAAAGTCTCTCTTTACAACAACGATTAAAAACACAATCAATAAGACTGTACGATAAGCAAATCGTAAGATTCCCGTTTCTATTACCGGCAACATTCCGGCACAATATAGGATAATAGCGAGTGCAAAGTAAATAAAAGCAGATTTTAAATCGTATGAAACCGGAAATTTCTTTTGCCCCACATAGTAAGATAAAAGCATCATCAGTATATTGCAGATCAACGAAGCCCAGGCGCAGGCCATGAATCCGTAAACCGGGGCGAATCCAACAATGATACCCACCGTAACGACGCATCCGGCTATGGAAAAATAAGCGCCCCAACGAGTTTGATCGCTCAACTTATACCATATCGACAGATTGAAGTATATCCCGAAAAATAATTCTCCCAGCATGACAACAGGAACAACCGGAAGACCCGGATAATACACCGGCGCTACAAAATACTTCAGAATATCAAGAAAAAACATCACCCCCAGAAAAATAAACAAGGCGAATATAATGAAGTATTTCATCACCTCGGAATAAATTTTTGTATGATGGGTGTCGCTCTTGTTCCGGGCAAAGACAAACGGCTCGTAAGCATACCGGAATGCCTGAATAAACATCACCATCACCACCGCTATCTTGAAGCAGGCGCCATAAATGCCCAATTGCGCCTGAGCGTAGGATGTATCGGCAAAGAGATAGGGAAACAGAATCTTGTCTGCCGTCTGATTCAGAATACCTGCAATGCCTAAGATAAGTATGGGGAACGAATAACGAAGCATTTGTTTCAGCAAAGCCAGGTTGGGCTTATAACCGAAAGCCGGAAGCATATCCGGAATAAGGATTAATAGCGTGACCACCGACGTTATAACATTCGCAATAAAAACATATCCTACTCCGTATTCGGAAAGATAAAACCAGCTTATCCGCTCCGGCGCATCCTGGTGCATCTGGGGGCAAATAAGCAGGAAAAAGATATTCAGTACAATATTCAGAAAAATGCCGAAGAGCTTGACGCCCATAAACCGGAACGGACGTTCCTTGTAACGAAGGTATGCAAGAGGGATACAACAAAAGGCATCTATGGCTACCACGCCCAGCATCATGGCCAGATACTCCGGATGGTCGGCATAGTTCAACAAACGGCTGAGCGGACCCAAAAAACAGCCTGCCGGCAATAAAAACAGCAACGAAGTAGTGCCGATGCAGACCAGTGCCGTGGCATACACCCTCATCGGTTTTTGTTCTTCTTTTTTATTGATAAACCGGAAAAAACCTGTTTCCATACCATACGTAAGAATCACTAACAGCAACGCCGCCCAGGCATACAGATTGGTATAAATACCAAATTCGCCCGTATCCGCCAACACACGGGTGTACATAGGGACTAACAACCAGTTCAGAAAGCGCCCTATAATACTACTCAATCCGTAAACGGCGGTGTCTTTCGCCAACTTCCTCATTCCTCCTGCCATGGTTTGTTGGCTTTTTCAATCAAACAAAGAACCTTGCAGGTTGATGCGTTTTCGCCCCAGATGCGCATACGCAAGGTCGGTTACTTCCCGCCCGCGGGGGGTACGTTTGATAAAACCTTCTTTTATCAAGAACGGCTCGTACACTTCTTCCAGCGTGCCGGAGTCTTCTCCAAGGGCCGTAGCTATGGTAGACAAACCTACCGGCCCACCCTGGAATTTATCAATAATAATCGTGAGCAGTTTATTATCTATCCGGTCCAACCCGTAGCGGTCGATATTCAAAGCCTCCAACGCATAGCAGGCAATCGCTTTATCGATGCTGCCGGAGCCTTTTACCTGCGCAAAGTCTCGCACACGGCGGAGCAAAGCATTGGCGACACGAGGCGTTCCCCGGCTGCGCGAGGCAATCTCGCGAGCGGCGTTCAGTTCGCATGGAACGTTCAGGATGTCGGCGCTACGGAGGATAATCTTCGTAAGCGTCTCCATATCATAATACTCCAGATGCATATTGATGCCAAAACGGGCGCGGAGAGGACTGGTAAGCAAGCCGCTGCGCGTAGTGGCTCCCACCAGCGTAAAGGGCGAAAGATCTATCTGGATAGAACGGGCGCTCGGCCCTTTATCTATCATAATATCTATCCGGTAATCTTCCATGGCTGAGTAGAGGTATTCTTCCACTACGGGGCTTAGCCGGTGAATTTCATCAATAAAAAGGACATCATTCTTATCGAGCGAAGTAAGCACGCCGGCCAAATCGCCCGGTTTGTCTAACACCGGGCCGGAAGTCACCTTAAAGCCTACGTTCAGTTCGTTGGCTATGATGTTCGACAGCGTTGTTTTCCCCAATCCCGGAGGGCCATGCAGCAAGACATGGTCTAAGGCCTCTTTGCGCATCCGGGCGGCTGTAACGAATATTTTCAGATTATCTATCACTTTGGCTTGTCCGCCGAAGTCGCGGAAAGAAAGCGGCCTCAACGCATTCTCGTACTCTCGTTCATTTTCGGGCAAACGAGCATCCCTTATATCAAAATCTTCTTCCATACCTATTTTGTTCCTTCGTTTGCAAAAGTACACTTTATCGGTCAGTAAATCCCCCTCTTTCGTCTTATGGGTGTGTATTATTTCTTACTTTTACCCCGCTAATTTTTAATTTTACGAAAATGAAACGTACACAAAAAACAGAGGATGAATTTCGGAAAGATTTCGAAAACATGTATCTGTTGTACGACCGGAAAATCGGAGCATGTGATACAGGAAACGTTCCGTTTGGACAGGCAGATAAGATTTGATGCTTTAGAATTGTTTCACGAAGAACGACTGTTGGAAAACAATCACATCAAAGATTGCATAGACAAAGCCATTGATTCGCTCCCCGACAAATGCCGGGAGATCTTTGTGATGAATAAACTGGAAGGAAAAAAACAAAAAGAAATAGCCCAAGAACTCCATATCTCCATCCATACGATTGAGGCGCAGATGGCAATCGCATACAAGAAACTGAAAGAAGAACTGAAAGCATATCTCCCCTAAAGGAAATTCAAAACAAATCGCTTTATATCCCCAATTCCACATTCGTTTCCGTACCTTTTCCCGCTTCGGAATAAAATTCCATTTTCCCACCGAAAACAGAGAGACGGGTACGCAAATTTTTTATCCCCATCCCTTGGGGAACGGTTTGCGGGTCGAAGCCGCAACCGTTATCCACTACCGAAAGATAAGCCGTTTCTTCATCCACATTGAGATGGACTTCTATGCGTGATGCTCCGGCATGGCGAAGGGCGTTGCTTACTAACTCGTAAGCGCAACGATACAG
>JAISZY010000180.1 GCA_031284375.1 Tannerellaceae bacterium
GAAGTAGCGTCTTTATACCTAATTTGGAAAATTTACTAATATCTTTTAATCCGGCAATCCCCTTGACCAGAGTAACAAAAATCAGCGGTATAGCTATCAGCCGAAGCAAACGGATAAATAATTGCCCCCAGGGGGTAACCCAATGAGTAACCAGTGTTTCGGCATTTACATATAGGGCAATCAACCCAATAATAATTCCTACAGCCATTCCTGCAAGAATCTGCATATATAAAGGAATGGAAAGGTTTTTTCGTCGTAATTTCATAATCGATATGGCTTGTTCTTGTTTTTGTTTTTGTTTTTTTGCAAAGATATAAATATTGTAACTACTCAGCCCCTTCCGATCGTTTTTTTGTAACATGGCCGGAAACTTCCGCCACGTGATCCGACGCCTTCAAACACAAAGAAAGCCGGCCATTTCCCTACACAATGTCTCACACCCCATTAATGGGGTGTGACGGGATTCTTATGCATCTTACTTTTGACACATTAATTTAAAAAAGTCTATAATATATGAAAACAATCAAAAAATTACACTTGATTATCGTGCTGATAGCACTCGTAAATGTATCCATGCTCCGCAGCCAGAACGCTCCGACCACGCAGACCACTCCGACCGTGGAAGTATTCCCTAAAGGATATATCGGGCTGAGTATCGGAGGCGCTTCTCTGACGAAAGATATCAGCAATGCCAGTGGGGGGATTCAGGCCAATATTAACTTCGGATATCTGTTTACCGAACATGTCGGTATCGCGGCCACAGCGTTCGCCACTTCCTATAAACTGTCGAATTACGACAACGCAACGGTAGGTCTGAGCGGAACGCTTGTGGGACCTTTGTTCTCAACCTTGTCAGGAAATGGCGCCATTCAGTTCGATTTCAGGCCGGCAATAGGCCTTGCCCAGGGAACGGTGACTGTCGGCAGTGTATCGGGGAATACCGATGACTTTGTTTTTGCGGCAGGCGCCGGCGCTTCTGTTCGTTGGAATTGCTCAAGAAAGATTTCGCTTTCCGCCAATTTCGATTATTTTAGCGGGAAGCCAGACGATGTAGATCTTTCTTCTTATGGCCTGACGGTAGGCATCAATTATCGTTTAAAATAAACTTGCAAGCAGAAAACAGATTAGAACAAAGCGTAGCGGATTGGCTGAAACAGCTCTCCGCACAACGTGGAGACCTCTCCGGAAAACTCAGAGAAGTCTCCGCGTAACGCATAGAACTCTCTGTGCGACGCGTAGACCTCTCTGAGTGGCGCGTAGAACCTTTTTTCGGTCTGACAACTGCAAATGGCTCTACCCGAATTGCGAACCAACATTTGATTCGGATGAAGAACCACCTAAAACCGGCTACTTAAGATTGGCCGGGAATTTTAAACGGTTTAAAACCATTTAGGAAAAACGCCATCACAAATTCCGATTATGCAAAACCGGTCACTTCAATAGTTGGAAAAAATACCATATCTTTGCACGGAATGAAAATAAGGCACAAACATTGGCTACGGTATTCGATGTTGGCAGCGGGATTTATCATGTTGCTGACAGTCACTTTTCCTCACCATCACCATGAGGGGGGAGAGATATGTCTTTTTCTGTGGGATAATGGAAATGCGGATGACGGAGAAGAAGAACATCAGAGTTGTGAATGTAACGGACATACGATTGCCTTCAACTCGGCCTTGCTCTACAAGCACGCTTCTGAAACCCATGATAACCTCGCCTTGCTATTAATACCGCTTTATACGCTTTTTGATTATATCAAATCCCCCTTACCTGTCCTTAATGTAAACGTTTTCGATGCCGGGAAAACCTTATACGCCGAATCGCTTTACAGCGTCTGGATGCCTGTGGCCGCCGGCTTTCGCGCTCCGCCGCTCTGCTGATTCATCTTCGCGATAGATGCAAGATTACGCTCTGCATACTATTCGCGTCCATTTATTCTTTACATATTTATATTCAATAAAAAAATTTCAGTATGACAAAAATATTTGTTGTCCTCTGTACGTGCATACTTGTTGCATGTGGAGGAAACAGGACTAATTCCGAATACGAGGAACATGAACACGAACATGAACACGGGAACGAAGGAGCATCCGGTAATGAACTTGCTACCATCGACTTCGACCAAGAGAAAGCTGTAGCCGTAGGACTGAAAACACAGGTTGTTCAGCCGGGCGCATTCACCCAAGCCATCAAAACCAGCGGGCGTATTCTGGCCGCCCAGGGCGACGAACAAACCTTGGTGGCTACGCTGCCGGGAGTGGTAAACTTCCGGAAAACAGCCTTTACGGAAGGAACGCCCGTCCGCAAAGGGCAGGCCGTCTTATCGCTGGTAACCGGTAATCTGGCCGATGGCGACGTTGCCATTCGTACACGCGCCGTTTACGAAAAGGCACAAAGAGATTACGAAAGAGCAACGGAACTGATCAAAGACAAGATTATCTCCGAAAAAGATTTTAACCAGGCTGCATTGGATTATCAAACCGCCCAAACGGCTTTCGACGCCATTGGCGGCGCCCAAAGCGGCAACGGTATCGACATCTGTTCGCCTATTAACGGGTATCTGAAGGACCTCCGCGTAAAGGAAGGCGATTATGTGGAAACCGGCAGTCCGCTGGCCACTGTTTCGCAGAACAACCGGCTGCAATTGCGCGTAGAAATCCCCGAAAAGTATTACGGCAGTCTGCCGCTGATACAAACAGCCGGCTTCCGAACGCCGTATGACGATAAATTCTACCAATTGGCGGATTTAAACGGACGATTGCTCTCGTATGCCAAGTCGATGGATGTAAACGCATTTTATATTCCCGTTACGTTCGAGTTCGACAACAAGGGCAGCATCCTGCCCGGCGGGTACGTCGAAGCCTTCCTCTTCACTTCTCCTATCCCGAATACGCTTTATATCCCGCTTTCTTCGTTGGTGGAAGAACAGGGGATATATTCCGTCTTTGTCCGGGAAAACGAAAATGAGTACCGGAAACAGGCCGTAACCCCTGGCGCCGATAATGGCTCCGAGGTGCAGATTCTTTCAGGCCTGAAAGCCGGTGATGAGGTTGTAACCGAAGCGGCCTATCATCTTAAGTTGGCTTCGGCTTCGAACAGCTTGCCCGAACATCATCATTAATAAAAACGAAAGAATATGCTGAATAAGATTATTCGTTATGCGCTGCACAACCGCCTGACGGTGCTGGCCTGCGGTTTGTTGATTATGATATGGGGGACGTACAGCGCTGTACAGACCGACGTGGATGTATTTCCGGACCTGAACGCCCCCACGGTGGTTGTCCTGACCGAAGCAGGAGGGTTGGCTCCGGAAGAAGTAGAGCGGTTGATTTCCTTCCCGGTAGAAACCGCCATGAACGGCGCCATGAACGTGCGCCGCGTACGTTCTTCGTCTACCACCGGATTTTCGGTTGTATGGATAGAGTTCGACTGGGGGATGGATATATACCGCGCTCGGCAGATTGTGTCGGAAAAACTTTCGGTCGTAACCGAATCTCTTCCGTCAAGCGTAGGACGTCCGGTGATAGCTCCGCAATCGTCTATTCTCGGCGAAGTGATGATTATCGGCCTGACGTCGGATTCTACTTCTCTGCGCGACTTGCGTACGCTGGCCGACTGGACTATCCGGCCCCGACTGCTTTCCACGGGAGGCGTGGCTCAGGTGGCCGTGATTGGAGGCGAGATGAAGGAATACCAGATATTGCTTTCGCCCGAACGGATGAAACACTACGGGATTACGTTCGACGAAGCCATCAATGCCTGCCGCGATATGAACCGCAATGTAGGAGGAGGCGTTCTTTACCAGTATGACAACGAATACATTGTGCGCGGTATGCTTGCTTCTACCCGTACCGACGAGCTGGGCAAAGGCGTTGTTAAGGTAACGGACAAGGCGCCCATTTTGCTGGAAGATATTGCTACGGTACGTATCGGCAGCAAATCGCCCCAACTCGGCTTGGCTTCCGAAAAAGGTAAAGAAGCTGTGTTGCTTACCGTAACCAAACAACCGGAAACCGGCACCATTCTTCTTACGAATCAATTGGACAAAGCCATCGAAGAGATAAAGAAAGATCTTCCGCCCGATGTGCGCATCGCTACGGATATTTTCCGCCAGAGCGATTTTATAGATAATTCGATACGTAACGTAAAGAACAGTCTGCTGGAAGGAAGCCTCTTTGTTGTCGTCATTCTCTTTATCTTTCTTATGAATGTGCGTACTACGGTGATTTCGCTCACGGCGGTGCCTATTTCGCTGATTGTTTCCATCCTGGTTTTACATTACATGGGATTTACGTTAAATACCATGAGCCTGGGCGGGATGGCCATATCCATTGGTTCGCTGGTAGACGATGCGATTGTGGATGTGGAGAACGTTTTCCGGAGGATGCGCGAGAATAATGCCTTGCCCGAAAGCGAGCGGCTTCCGGTGCTGACGGTCGTTTATGAAGCTTCGCGCGAGGTACGTTTGCCGATATTAAACTCTACGCTCATTATCATTGTAAGCTTTGTTCCTCTTTTCTTCCTGAGCGGGATGGAAGGCCGTATGCTGGCTCCGCTGGGTATCGCCTTTATCGTTGCCTTGTTTGCCTCTACGGTGGTAGCCCTTACGCTTACGCCGGTACTTTGCAGTTTCCTGTTGGGCAAGAAAGGAAAGGAAAATTTTCGCGAATCGTTCGTAGCCCGCAAACTGAAAGATATATATGGCGCTATGCTGCGGAAAGCGATAGAGAAAAAAACCCTTGTGCTGGGAAGTACATTCGCTCTGCTGGTTGTTTCCGTTATTTTGTTTACTACGCTGGGGCGTAATTTCCTTCCTCCGTTCAACGAAGGTTCTTTCACCATCAACGTAAGCACCCTGCCGGGTATATCGCTCGAAGAATCAGACCGGATAGGCCGGCGGGCGGAACAGTTGCTCATGGAAGTGCCCGAAATACAAACCGTAGCCCGGAAAACCGGCAGGGCGGAACTCGACGAGCATGCACTGGGCGTAAACGAATCGGAAATGGAAGCTCCCTTTGTGCTGGAAGACCGAAGCCGGGAGGAAGTGATGAACGATGTACGCAAAAAACTTTCCTCTATCTCCGGCGTGAGCATAGAAATAGGGCAACCCATCTCGCACCGTATCGACGCCATGCTGTCGGGCACGAAGGCGAACATTGCTATCAAAATCTTCGGAACGGATTTAAACCGGATGTACGCCGTCGGCAAACAGATAGA
>JAISZY010000031.1 GCA_031284375.1 Tannerellaceae bacterium
TCAACGACCACTATCGCTAATACGCACAAAAAGAAAGGCACTCATAATGAACGCCTTAATAATCAATTATGATTTATGCTAATCGTTGGTAATTACCTCTTACTTGCCAATACAAAACCGGTTGAAGATATTGAAAAGTATTTCCGTGTTGCTGATATGGCCGGTTATTTCACCCAGATGATAGAGACATTCGCGGATGTCTTGACTGAGGAAATCGCCGGAAATGTTTTGTGTTAAGCCTTCGAGGATGCGGAGAAGGGCGGCGTGGGCGTGGATGAGGGCTTCGTAATGACGAATGTTGGTTATAATAACGTCGGCGGAATGAATGGTGGGGATGTTGGCTATTTCTATGAGATGATGTTTCAAAAGATGGATGTCTTCTCTTTCTTTGGACGAAATATAAAGACGGTGGGCTACAATATCCGGCAAAAGTTGATGACTGGCTTCCAATTCTGCCTGCGATAATAAATCGGATTTGTTGAACAATAGTATGGTCTTCTTCCCTTCGAGCCGAGGGACTATTACCTCCGACAGCGCTTCCAACCGGGCCGGCGAACCGGTCAAATCAATTACCCACAGTACGATAGATGCCTGCTGAAGTTTAACAAACGTTCGTTCTATGCCAAGGCTTTCGATGGTGTCGGTCGTTTCGCGTATGCCGGCTGTATCAATAAAACGGAATGTGATTCCCGACAGGTTGATGGTGTCTTCTATCACGTCGCGCGTTGTGCCGTGAATATCGGAAACTATCGCTCGTTCTTCGCCGACCAAATGATTGAGCAACGTAGATTTTCCTACATTCGTCTCGCCTATAATCGCTACGGGTATGCCGTTCTTGATGGCGTTTCCTACACTGAAGGAATCGGCAAGTTTACGAATCAAACACGCCATATCGGAGGCTAATTGTTTGAGATGGGTGCGATCGGCAAATTCTACATCTTCTTCGCCAAAATCCAATTCAAGTTCTATGAGCGAAGTGAAGTTCAGCAGTTGCTCGCGTAGTTTTTCCAGCTCTCTGCCAAAGCTGCCACGCATCTGATTCATCGCCAGCTTGTGCATCCCGGCCGAAGTAGAGGCTATCAGGTCGGCCACGGCTTCGGCCTGACTTAAATCCATTTTGCCGTTTAGGAAAGCTCGCTGGGTAAATTCGCCGGGGAGAGCCGTGCGACAGCCTTTTTCTACCAATAGTTGTAATATCTGTTGCTGAATATAGGGGGAGCCATGACACGTAATTTCTACCGTATCCTGGCCGGTATAGGAATGGGGAGCGCGAAACAAGGATACAAGCGCTTCGTCCAAGTATTCTTCTCCGCGCCGAATACTGCCATAACAAATACTGTATGCCGGCTGAGTGAACAAATTTTTCTCCTTGTTTTTGGCAAAAAACATCCCGTTGCATATAGCCACCGCTTCGGGGCCGGACACGCGAATCACCGCGATGCCTCCGCTCCCCGGAGCGGTGGATATGGCGCATATGGTATCGTTCATTGTTATACGGTAATTAATTCGTATTTCCGAACGCCCAAACCTATCTTTTCACCATGTTCCAGACCGGCCTGCCAATGCGTATCGGGATGCATTAAACGGAATTTGTCTTTTCCCTGAAGGTGTTCGTGCGGATATTTTTCGCTCAATATACTGCCGTTTAATGCCGGAGCTGCCGTAACCATATCGGCAGAAGCCTGGTCGAGCGCAACGGGGTCGGAAGAGGCCAAGATGCCCAAGTCCGGGATGATGGCGGCGTCGTTATGATTCCAGCAATCACATTCGGGAGAGACGTTCATGATAAAATTGATGTGGAAATTCGGTTTATCGGCCAATACGGCTTTGGCGTATTCTGCTATTTTACAGTTGAGGCGTTCGGAGGTATCTCCTTCTCCCATCACGACTCCTTCGTATTGGCAGAGCGCTACGCATTGCCCGCAGCCTACACATTGCTCGTAGTCTATCGAAGCCTTCCGGTCTTTTCCTACGTGGATAGCGTTGTGGGCACAGTATTTTTCGCAGACTTTACAGCCGGTGCACAATTCCGGGTCTGTAACCGGTTGAGAGGCCGAGTGTAATTCCAATTTCCCGGCCACGCTTGCCGAACCCATCCCCAGATTCTTCAAGGCTCCGCCAAAGCCGCTTTGCTCATGTCCTTTAAAGTGATTCATGCTCACCACGATGTCGGCATCGGCAATGGCAGCCCCGATTTTGGGCGCTTTGCAGTATTCTCCGTCTATGAATACTTCGCGGCAGTCGGTGCCTTTCACGCCGTCGGCTATGATTACGTTGCATTTGGCCGATATGGGATTAAATCCGTTTTCCATTGCGCTTTGCAGATGATCTACCGCATTGGAACGCCCTCCGGAGTAGAGGGTATTACTGTCGGTCAGAAAGGGTTTTGCGCCCAGCGTGCGGAGCAGGGTGACGAGCCTTGCCGCATAATTGGGACGGATATAGGCCAGGTTGCCCGGTTCGCCAAAATGGATTTTAACTGCTACATATTGGTTCCGGAAGTCGATTTCTTCTATCCCCGCCCGTTTGACGAGCCGCTCCATTTTGGTGGGCAAACTATTAGATGGGGTAGTTCTCAGATTTGTAAAATAAACTTTAGATACATTCATGATTGTGGATATTTAAAAAGGTATTGTATTTAGTATGATGATTATGACAGGCCACAAATATATGTTTTTCCGGCGAATCTCTTGCAAGGAAGCAAAAGAAAAGAGCCTGAAGAAATCTTGTCCGGGCTACCGGAGTAGGATTTCAACAGGCTCTTGCGGAGAGGATGCAATAAACTTATGGGAGCGGAATAATTGTTACCTTATCGTCTTCTTTTATTTCCAAAGCCTTGCGCATGGCATTATGAAGCCTGGAGTTAGGTTCGTAAGGTCTGATAGCCGTATAGATTATTTTCACTTTTATCTCCCGGTCTATTTCATAGAGTATTTTCCCGAATATCTCTATGGTTTCCAGCATATCGGAACCGGCATTGAGTACGATAATCTCTTCGGTAACTTTATCTTTTATACTTTACGCGGCATGGTTTTGTGCATTGGGATCATCAAAAAATTGAAAATTTAGCATTAATAAATTTTTCAATTCTGTTTCATATTTGAA
>JAISZY010000138.1 GCA_031284375.1 Tannerellaceae bacterium
ATAAATCTGCTGATACTCGGCTTTTTCAAATACTGCAATTTTTTTGTGCAAAGCTTTGTGGATGCCTTTACGCTATTGGGCAAACCGATGGAGATACACACGCTCAAAATCATTCTGCCTGTCGGTATTTCGTTTTATACCTTCCAGGCTTTGAGTTACAGCATTGACGTTTATCGACGGAAAATAGAACCAACCCGCGATTGGGTTGCATTTTTCGCTTTCGTGAGTTTTTTCCCGCAACTAGTGGCAGGGCCTATCGAACGGGCGGAAAATCTGTTGTCACAATTCTACGTGCGCCGTACGTTCGACCATGACAAGGCTGTCGACGGCATGAGGCAAATTCTGTGGGGACTGTTCAAAAAAATAGCCATTGCCGACCAATGTGCGATTGTTGCGAATCTAACGTTCAGCAATTATGACACACTGCCTGCAAGTTTACTTGTCGTGGGCGCTATAGCCTTTGCTTTCCAGATATACGGGGATTTTTCTGGCTACTCTGACATTGCCATCGGTACGGCACGGTTGTTTGGATTCAATTTGCGGCGGAATTTCGCTTTCCCCTACTTTTCGCGAGACATTGCAGAGTTCTGGCGGCGGTGGCATATCTCGCTCACCACATGGTTTCGCGATTATATCTATATTCCGCTCGGAGGCAGCCGCTGTGCCAAATGGAAAATCATCCGCAACACTTGGATTATCTTTCTCGTGAGCGGTTTGTGGCACGGCGCCAACTGGACTTTTGTTGTCTGGGGCGCCTATCATGCACTGCTCTTTATGCCGCTGTTGCTGTTGGGCAAAAACCACCAATACACCACACAAATCGTTGCCGAAAACCGTATATTGCCGACAGGGAGAGAATTGTTCGCCATCCTGACTACCTTCCTATTTGTAGTCGTCGGATGGATTATTTTCAGGGCGGAAAATATACACCAGGCGTTCGCCTATATGTCGGAAATATGTTCGTCGTCGCTGTTTTCCATGCCAACAAAAGGGAGGCGATGCTTGTTGTTTTCGGCTATTTTGCTTATTATCGAATGGTTCGGCAGGAAAAACCAATACGCCATAGAGAAGATTCCCATTAAAAACAGGGCGTTCCGATGGAGTATCTATTTTATTATATTTATACTTATATTTAAACTACATTCTCCAGGAAAACAAAATGCGTTCATATACTTTCAATTTTAACAGCTATAAATGATGAAAAGTTTCTTGCTTAAATGCACACTATTTACGCTATTGGTGATCTCAGGTCTCATTTTGGGATTAGCTCTGCCTGTGACGCCGAGAGCGTCAAAATCCTCTTTCTATTCAGCTATACAGAAAGATTCGCTATTGGCTAATGTCGATTCGCCACGTATGATTTTCATCGGAGGCTCAAACATCAGCTTTGGATTAAACAGTCAAATGATAAAAGATTCGTTAAACATAAACTCAATTAATACGGGAATCAGCGCAGGTTTGGGTTTGAAATTTATGCTCGAAAATACTGCACAATATGTTAAAGAAGGCGACATCATCATTGCTCCTTTGGAGTATGTACATTATACAAACGACTATGACTATTGTTCTGAAACCTTACTGAGAATAATTATGGATGTGAACAAAGGATATCTGCGTTTACTAAACTTTCGGCAAACATTGAGATTACTTCCACTTGTCCTAAACTATATTAATTCTAAACTCAGACTGTCCGCATATTTCAACTTTGAGATAGATCCGATACACAGCATAAATTCATTTAACGCCTATGGAGATGAATACGCTCATTGGAATATGGAGAATCGCAACTTTGAGCCGTATGGCAGACTTAATGAGTTTAATCGACAAATAATCGGCAAAATCAAAAATTTTGAGAAAACCGTGGAACAAAAAGGAGCAACGTTTTATATTACATACCCCTCGTACATGGATAAATCGTTCTACGAATCGGAGGATATAATCGCCGATATTCAAAGCGAACTGGAAAAAAACTTCAAAGTACTTGGAACTCCCGAAAGATATATGATGTCGGATTCGTTGATGTTTGACACTTCGTATCATCTAAACAAAAAGGGATTGGAGATTAGAACTGTCCGTCTGATTGAAGATATTAAAAACGCTCAAGCCACTACAAAGCTCCAGTGTCGCGACTGTATAAATTAACGAGGTTCCCTCACAGGAGTGGTCTTTATTTTTATTCGACACGCTTATACATCGTGATTTTTATGTATGTTTGCAAGGAAATTTAAATTGTTTTCAGATTAATATTCAGAATAATGAGTGTACAAACCCCTTTTTTGGTGTTCTCGGGAACCAACTCCCGTTATTTGGCAGAGAAAATCTGTAAAAGTCTATGTTGTCCTTTAGGACAGATGAATATCCAACATTATGCAGATGGTGAATTTTCCATATCTTACGAAGAATCCATCCGGGGGCGTGATGTATTTTTGGTACAATCCACGTTCCCTAATTCAGATAATCTAATGGAGTTGCTTCTGATGATTGACGCCGCTAAACGCGCTTCCGCACATTCTATTATTGCTGTTATCCCTTATTTCGGCTGGGCAAGGCAGGACAGAAAAGACAAACCCCGAATTTCCATAGCGGCCAAACTTATTGCCGATATGCTGAGTACGGCTGGCATCGACCGACTGATAACAATGGATTTACATGCCGATCAGATACAAGGCTTTTTTAATGTGCCGGTTGATCATTTGTATGCTTCCTCAGTCTTTTTAAGTTATATCAAACAAGAACTGCCGATAGACAACTTAGTGTTAGCGACTCCCGATGTTGGCGGGACTAAACGTGCCAGCAGTTATTCCAAGTATTTGGGGATTCCGATGGTAATATGCCACAAATCCCGTTTGCGCGCCAATGAAATAGCCGAAATGCGCATCATCGGCGACGTGGAAGGCATGGATGTGTTGTTGATAGACGATATTGTGGATACAGCTGGCACAATTACCAAAGCCGGTGATTTGATGATGGAGAATGGAGCCCGATCGGTGCGTGCCATTGCTAGCCATGCCGTCATGTCCGACCCTGCTTCTATGCGTGTCGATCTGTCGTCCTTGGTCGAGATAATATTTACCGATTCCATTCCTTACTCCAAGAAATGCAACAAGGTTAAAATCCTTTCTATAGCCGATATGTTTGCAGAAGCTATTCACCGAGTCTGCAAAGACGAGTCGATAAGTTCGCTTTATGTAATCAAATGAGGTTTCTCCTCAGTCCGTCTGCTTTATATTGGTGGTATTGGGCCATTTTTTCATTGCCCTGGCAACGATACGCTTCGGCAAAGTATTCATGTGAAGCAGCGTGATTATTTTTGATGGAGACAGTTTTATCCATATCAACAACAGCCTCTTCGTTATGTTTGAGCAAGATAAGGTATTTTCCTCTGTTGTAACGGGCTTTAAAAGAAAGCAGGTTTGTGCAGCATAATAATCTCCGGTATCCAACAAAGTGCCCCCTTTTCTCATCCAGGCGTCCACAAAGGTCGAATACAACTTCATGGCTTTGTCGAAGTTACGAAGGGCGGCTTGTGCATCTTTGGCTTCGGTGATATATTTATTTCTCATCAGGTTATATTCGCGGGCATACTCTTTCTGTACTTCCCGTTGCGTGAATAGTTCCTCTTTCAGGCGTTTTATCTCTTCTTCCTGCATATGAAAGCGTAGCAACTTCATGCGTAACAGGCGTCTGACCTGAGGGTTCACCAGTTCGTTTCATTTGGCAATAGCAGCAGAGAACGCCTCGACAGCCTCCGACATATCTCCTTTATTGAACGAATGAATCGCCTGAGCATAGAGCAACTCTGCTTCATTTCCGCAGATAGCAGCTTCGATAAGCTTTTTATCATTAAACATCTGGCTGAAAGATATAATCTCTTTGCGTACGAAGATATCCCGTTCGGCTATTTTTACTTTCAGCACCAACCCTTCCAATGAAGTACAGCGGCTTAGCGCCACATAAGTTTGTCCATCTGCAAAGGCTCCTCCGGTCAGATCAACCATCACTCCGACTGAAAGTCAGCCCCTGGCTAAGCGGAGGGGTAACTGACTTTTTTCAGCCTCATTATATTTATATCTGTAATTCTTCCATAAGGAGGGATCAACACAATGGGTATTACCATTTTCCAGCAAGACGGACACCTTTCCCTTCCATGTGAATCTCCGAGATCGTACCGATGGTGTCATTTGCCCAGCGGCGGTCTTTATCATTATCAATAAAAATTACCTGGGCCTGCTTTTTGATGGAAAGATTCAGTTGGGTAGGCAAAGACGATCCAAGATTCAGCAATGGCTAAAACAGGATTTGTTCATATTCTTTTTACCGCCATACTCCCCTGAACTAAACATGATTGAAATACTCTGGAGGTTCATCAAATACAAATGATTACCCTTTGATGCTTTTCTAAACTTCAATAATCTCAAAAAACAATTAAATGATATACTCAACCGGATGGGAACAAAATATATCATTAATTTTTATTGACTACTTAAGTATTCAATAAAAATTAATGTCGTATTTTATTTCGATAGAGTCGAGTACTTCATTTAATTGTTTTTTGAGATTATTGAAGTTTAGAAAAGCATCAAAGGGTAATCATTTGTATTTGATGAACCTCCAGAGTATTTCAATCATGTTTAGTTCT
>JAISZY010000141.1 GCA_031284375.1 Tannerellaceae bacterium
CAGATATAGAAACCGTTTGTAGCTGACGTTTTGATGCTCTTTATAATTGCAATTAATAGCGCTCATCGTATTTGCTTTGTTTGTTCACCGCTCAATGAAGATTTATCTCAAACTCCGAAAAGTCGATAAACCTTTCCAGCGTATTGATAACCGGCTCTTTGCCATTTGCCGAGGAGATAAAAAAGCTAACATATCTGGCCGGTTTTGCAATAAAGATATGCTGGAATCCGTCATCCTTCGTTTGCGAAAAGTCGTCAGGATTAACAAAGATCGCGGAGCCAAGTTCCACTTTCTCTGCAGCCACATCCTCCGGGTGCAATCCCCAGGTAAATATGCGATCATCTTTGTTCTCAACCTGCTGCCCCGGGTGGTAATTGATGCCGGTCACAAACTCCAAATCATCGTCCGTCAATGCAAAAGCTTCCACTTTCGCTTTTCTAATCCCGGAATAGACGGTAACCCTAACAAGAATATCCACTTTTTTGTTTCGATACGGCACATCTTCCGACAACATCTCCATAAACGAAACACTCCCTTCTTTCACCACCCTGGCCGATCTTTTTGAAACAGGGTGAAGGGGTACCACCTTCTCGCCATCCCACAAACGGATACCACCCAAACCAACGGTAGGGCCAACCTTATAATAGTCCGCCCCCTTTCCTTCCATCTGTTGCTGTGGGGTGGGATACCATTTAAATTTGCACAGTTCTAGGCCGGGGTTTGCCTTTGAGTATACATCGATTGCCGCTTTTCTGTCAAAGTACAATCTCAATCCAAGCCATTCGTTTTCAATTGCAGGTCCATGATGTCCTAATACATTGTAAAGGTCTCCCGACTCTGATGAAACGTGACCCAGGTATTTGGTACTGTCGCTTCGTAAAAAAAGGCTTACATCGGTCATGTTCTGTGCTGCAACAAAACTTCCGTGCAAAACACATAAGATTAAAAAAAGCTGAATTTTCATTTGATTGTTGTTATAGTTATTCAAAACGATACAATTTAATCTTGAGGATAGATGGGTCGCTTCCCAGTTTTACGCCTGTACCGGTTCTGTTGTTAAGGGATTCATTTGCCACGTCATAGTTGACCATGATATTGTCGCCATTCAACAAACGTCCGCTTTTCCATGTTCCGTCCACATATTCTCCTTCATATACCGACAGGAAACCCGCCATTCGGGGGCCAGGTGAATCGGGAATAAAAGTAACGATTATATTTGAACCGGCAATGATGAAATCATTATTTTTTTCCCATATCACCATTCCATAACCACGTTCCGACAGATATGCGCCGGTTCTTCCGTTCCGGCTCAACGAGACGGTCACTTTATACCCTCCCAGTTCTTCGGTGAATTGATTATTTTGCGTTGACAAAGTGAAAGCAGTAATCCTATTTTCAGACTGCGCATCGGTGATTACCGGCATCAACTGACCTAACACTTGATATGCATTTGCCAGCGCCGTTTGTGAGCTATTCCCCCCCCTGCTACCGTCGATGCCGAATGGCGAATAACCGATACCGTTATGCCTGCCGATAGCATAAATAGCATTTGCATCGGCTTTTCCGGATTCCAAACCAAACGGGCTTAATGTTTCCGTAGCTTTACCATTGTCGAGAATGACCTTGTGAAAACGTTCATTATCCATTTTAACCCAAGAGGGAACATAATGGGAAAGTCCGTTCTTCCAACTGCCGAACCACAACAACACAAGCTTCAGGTCATGCTCTCTTGCTTTTTTGATCAATCCGTCAACCAAATAAAAGTCAAACATATTCTCCTCCGGTTCGCTTGTATAACATGATGTTGTCCGGTTATTACTAAGTTATAAATGAATTGAGGCTATCTCAAAACAGGAAATAAGCCTCTGAAAATTGAATTTTTATAATTATACGAGACCATATAGGAGAAGAGGGTGAAATCACAATATGTGATTCACCCTCTTTTCCAGATCAGGGTACAATCAGTCCCTGTTATTCACCGGTATAAATAAAGTCATCGTCTTCAAAGAAACCCGATTTGCGATACCCGAATATCGAACAATAATAATCGGCAGGCGCGCCTGCATCTTCGATATCTTCAAACCAAATTTCAAATTCAATTTTGTCGGCTTTTACTCCGGAAGGCAATTCAATCGCGCCTTCGGTGATTTTTCCGTTGCGAATGGTTACTTTTATTTCATACGGTGTATAAACGCCGTTTGTTTCCGTCCAATACTCATTTATAACATTGGTGCAGGCAAATGTTTTTGCAGCCGCATCGCAGTCAGCCCTAACGGTAAATCCCCAAAAACCGGTATTTGTTCCCGCAGCGTTTCTATCCGTAACAATAATTTTGTTCGCTTCGTTATTCGACGTATTTGACGTTTTCAGCGCAAAAGAGAGGTCGAAATCGGGACTGTATGCCACCCATTCGCCGCACATAGATTCCACGGCCGTTGCGCCCGGCTCAATTTCCTGGCAGGCGCTTAATCCGGCAATAGCCGTTAAAGTCAAGACCAATGATAATAATTTTATCTTTTTCATCTTCTTCGATTATTTTTTAGTTAATGTACAAGACCATTGATAAGCGTTCAGTCCGCTTACTTCATCGCCGGTAGAAACAAAAGTCAATACGCCGGTTCCGAAATTATAGGCAGCGCCGGGTAAGAAATAAGCATAACCGCCCCAAGGAGTAGTTCCGATGCAATTTGCCGTAACGCCGCCATCAGTTGCAACGCGGATAATACCGTCGTAGTGATAGCTGGCATAAGAGGCGCCGCCGCCAATCCAATACCAGCCGCCAAGCAGGTCGGAACAGAAATAATGCCCTTCGCATACCCTGGTGAAAGTAAGCGTGAAAGGGCCTCTGTTGGCTGTTACGCCGGTTGACACTACCTTACGTGTGATATCGGTTGTATAATCGCCCGAAATATCAATAGCGCTCACGCCGGTAGCATTATACACATAAACGCTCCGCGTCTTGGAAACGGAATATCCTTCATCATTTATCGCCGTATAAGTAACGATTTTTAATCCTAAGGAAGAGACGTCAATGGAAGTAACCTTCACCGATGCCGTAATATCTTCCGTACCTACCATCGCCGAAAATCCGGGATCGGTGTAGGCTTGTCCCAGCGGCAGATAGAGCACTTCGCCTTCGCCGACCAAATCAAGCGTGGGGAAAGTAGTAACGCTCGACAGCCCGAAACTATCTTTGTCTTC
>JAISZY010000123.1 GCA_031284375.1 Tannerellaceae bacterium
CCCGGCCACCATCGCTCCCCTCAACTTTAAAGTGGAAGACGCATACACCCAAATCGACGCCGTGATAGAAGGAACACACTCCGGACGCCTGCACATCCGACATAGCAAAGCCATATACATCCCTGAACGAAAATGGAAACAACTGCTGGCCGATAACGCCGGAGCCGATTTAAATGTAACGGTATCCGTCCGGCAAAACCGCCGATGGATACAATACTCGCCCTTTGCCATCCATGTAAGCCTCTATCCGATAGACTATGGGTTGGTGTATCGCCTGATAGCTCCCGGCTATGAAGTATACGGTAAGATGGGAATATACCAGCGCAACCTATCGGACTTTACCCAAACAGCCCTGATGGAGAACACACTCATGCCCGGAAATTGCATGAACTGCCATTCCTTCTGCGCCGGAAATCCGGAACAGATGAACTTCCACATCCGTGGAACCTACGGAGCAACGGTATTAACTCACAGCGGCCGGCCGGAACTATACAGCACAAAAACCGGACAAACTATCGCCAACTGCGTCTATCCCTACTGGCACCCTTCGGGCCGGTACATCGCTTATTCGACAAACGAAACCCGGCAAGTCTTTCACGAACACAAAGACAAACGGGTAGAAGTAGTAGACGCCCGTTCGGACGTAGTGGTATATCATACGGAAACGAACGAACTGCTGTCTTGCCCCCTGCTCTCGTCGGAAAATGCTTTCGAGACCTTCCCCGCCTTCTCGCCCGACGGACGCACCCTCTACTTCTGCTCTGCCCTGGCACGCCCCATCCCCGGCGAGTACAACCAGGTGAGATACAATCTGTGCAGCATCGCGTTCCATCCCGAAAGCGGAACTTTCGGACAACAGGTAGACACGCTGGTATACGCCGATTGCCTGAACAAAAGCGTTTCCTTTCCACGTCCTTCCTACGACGGCAAATACTTGATGTATACATTGTCCGACTATGGGAACTTCTCCATCTGGCACAAAGAAGCCAATCTATGGCTGATGGATTTGACCACAAACCAAACGAGAGAATTAAACGAAGTAAACAGCAACGACACGGAAAGCTACCATAGTTGGAGTACCAACTCCCGTTGGTTCGTCTTTGGCAGCCGCCGCATAGACGGACTTTACACCCGCCCCTACATCGCCTCCATAGACGAAGCGGGACACGTAAGCAAACCCTTCCTCCTGCCGCAGAAAAACCCTGACGACTACGAATCTTCCCTCTACTCGTTCAATATCCCGGAATTTGTAAAAGGACAAGTCCGCCTCAACGCCCGCGAAGTGGAGAAAAAAGCCCTGTCGGGGAAACGGATACAAATGGAATATCGTACAGGGAACGCTATATAGGGTGGTTTGCTTTAAACAGTTTCAATCGTTCTTCCAGCAGACTGTATTGATGTTCTTTTATAAACGAGGTGCAGGCGCGTAATCCTTCTTGATTACTTCCCGTTGTAGAGAGAGAAATGGCGCTGATTCCGTAATAGATTAGTTCTTCCATCAATTCGTTTCCCGTCATTCCCGGATAGGCAATGGTGAAATAAAAACCATCGGCAATTTCTTCATCCAAGTCTTGACGGTAAACAATATAGAAACCGTAGTCGGTAAATATCTTTTTTATTCTTTTTGCACGCTCGCCATACGCTTTTACTTTCGAAACGAAATCCAAATCACCATCCGACGCTGCCCTGAACATCGCCGCAAGTGCATATTGGGCAGAATGGCTTGTGCCCGAAGATAAAGCATACAAAACTCTGTGAATATATACGGCGCCGAATATTCCTCCTCCATATCTTAGGGCAAGTTCCGGGTATGAGCGATGATACAAGGCATTGGAAATCGCCGTTATTCCAATCCGTTGCCCTGCATAACTAAATGCTTTTGAACCGGAAATCTGTAAAATGTAATGTTCCGTATACTTGGCAACGCTGGGTTGATAAGGCTCCTGAAACGGTTTGGATAAATCTTTGCGGAAGTCCATAGCAAAATAAGCCAGGTCTTCGATAACGATAACATCGTACAAAGTAGCAAGCTCTCCTACGATTTTCAATTCTTTATCCGTCAGGCAGAACCAGGCCGGATTGTTGGGATTGGAATAAATGAGCGCCGCGATATTTCCCTCTGACAGATACTTTTCTAATATAAAACGAAGCTTTTCACCTCGATGCTCATAGACATCGAATGACGCATATTTGTATCCCATCACGGCAATTTGTTGTTTTTGTACGGGGAATCCGGGGTCGATAAACAGGATGGTATCTTTTCCTGCAGCACATTGTCCGCACACCAGAAAAGAAGCGTATGTGCCCTGCATCGATCCGCTAACGGGCACACAACCTTCCGGGGCAATATCCGCATGAATAAATGCTTTGATAAAACGGGAAGCTTCATGCTTCAGCTCAGATATTCCATTTACGTTTGGGTAAATAGACGCTACCCCATTACGCAGAGCGTCGATTTCGGCGTCAATACCTATTTGAGTGGCTTTAAGTCCCGGAACCCCCATCTCCATGTGAATGAACTCCGTACTTGTTTCTTGTTCTAATTGAGAAGATATTGCCACGACTTCTCGTATGGTAGCTTTTCCGAAATCGGCCAAGCCGTAACTATTTATTATATCTTTGGCAACTTTGTAATCTACGGGTGTATTTTCCATATTCGGTTATTTTTTCAGCGAACAAAAGTAGAAAATATATTCATAGCAGGGCAAATCCGCTACGCGGTCTCCGGTTTTTACGTGGGTTCTTTTTTTTAGATATCCATCGCCGTCACTCGACGAAAATAATTAAATTTGCACTTTCGTAGAAATCAAAAAAAGACAATATTTACAATTAAATAGCAATCATAGTGGCAGATACAAAATACATATTCGTATCGGGGGGTGTTGTTTCTTCTTTAGGAAAAGGGATTGTTTCCGCGTCGTTGGGGAAGTTGTTGCAAGCAAGAGGTTACCATGTGACGATTCAGAAATTTGATCCATACATCAATATCGACCCTGGAACCTTGAATCCGTATGAACATGGAGAATGTTACGTAACGGTGGATGGTCATGAAGCGGATTTAGACCTGGGGCATTACGAACGTTTCCTCAATATTCCCACAACACGGGCCAATAATGTGACTACCGGGCGTATTTATCAAACAGTTATCGACAAGGAGCGTAAAGGAGATTATTTGGGGAAAACCGTACAGGTGATTCCACAGATTACCGACGAAATAAAACGAAACGTAAAACTGCTGTCCAAACATAAGTTTGATTTTGTCATCACCGAAATAGGCGGAACAGTGGGCGATATCGAATCCCTACCTTTTATAGAAAGTGTACGCCAACTGAAATGGGAACTGGGCAAGAACTGTATCTGCGTCCATCTTACGTATGTTCCGTACATAGCCGCAGCCAAAGAATACAAAACCAAGCCTACGCAGCACTCGGTTAAACAATTGCAGGAATTAGGCATCCAGCCGGATGTCCTTGTATTGCGCACGGAAAGACGTTTGAAACAGGATTTGATACAAAAAGTAGCCCGGTTTTGCAATGTGGAAGAAAATGCCGTGATACAATCCATAGACGTGCCCACTATCTACGAAGTTCCGCTGGTGTTGCAGGAACAGAATATGGATGCCATTGTACTGAAAAAAATGGGGTTGGAGGTGAATTCAACGCCCGATATGACGAAATGGAAAGGATTTCTTCAACGCAAGGCCCAGGCGACGGAAACCGTCAGAATAGGTCTCGTCGGCAAGTATGTAGAACTGCAGGACGCCTATAAATCTATCGACGAGTCGTTGCTCCAGGCGGCTATTTATAACGACAGGAAGTTGGACTTATGCCTGATTCATTCGGAAAAGATAACCGAAGCGAATGTAGCCGAACTGTTGGCCGGTTTGGATGGTATATTGGTGGCTCCCGGATTCGGACAGCGAGGCATAGAAGGCAAACTTACGGCTATCCGTTATGCACGCGAAAACGATAAACCCTGCTTTGGCGTTTGTTTGGGGATGCAGTGTATGGTTATCGAATTTGCCCGTAATGTATTGGGCATGGCAGGGGCTAATTCTACGGAAATGGAACAAACAACGCCATATAAAGTAATCGACCTGATGGAAAACCAGAAAAACATCATCAACATGGGAGGTTCGATGCGTCTGGGCGCCTTCGATTGCGTGTTGCAAAAAGACTCCAAAGCATACATGGCCTACGGGAAAGAACAAATACAGGAGCGTCATCGCCATCGCTTTGAATTTAACAACGAATACAGGGAAGAATTTGAAGCGGCAGGAATGAAATGCGTGGGCGAAAACCCGGATTCCGGATTGGTGGAAGTAGTGGAAATACCAACCTTGCAGTGGTTTATCGGCACACAATATCACCCGGAATATAATAGCACGGTGGTAAATCCCCATCCTCTTTTCGTCAGCTTCGTAAAAGCCGCCATTGAAAACAAGTAATACCTAAATATACATGGATAAAAATACAGTAATCGGATTCATACTTATCGGACTTGTCTTATTTGTATTTACGTGGCTGAACAGGCCTTCGCCCGAACAACTCGAAGCGAGACGTTTGCAAGACTCTATTGCAAGAACCGAACAGATAAAACAGTTGGAAGAAATACCATTGCAGAAAGAGCGCATTCCCGCCGGAGAAACAGACAACGCAACGGCTGTTTCGGACTCGATGAGGACAGTAGAAAGAGAAAATATCTTTGGCGTATTTGCCGCATCGATGGAAGGAACGGAAGAAATAGTCGGGCTTGAAAACGAACGTCTGGAAATACGTATCTCCAATAAAGGCGGACAAGTATCTTACGTGCGACTGAAAGAATATACAACACACGATTCCCTGCCGCTGGTTCTTTTTGACGGAGAAGAATCAAAACTCAATTTTACGCTGATAACGGCAACCAATCGCATCGTCAATACCGCCGACTTGTATTTTACGCCCCTGCAAGGGGATGACCCCCAGACAATCGTCATGCGCCTGAACGCCGGAGAAGATAGTTATCTGGACTTTGTCTATACATTAAATGCAAACGACTATATGCTCTCTTATACCATTCGGGGGCATGGATTGAACGGAGTTTTGGCGCCGAGTACAAACGCGCTCGACCTGACGTGGGAACAACTTGTACGCCAACAGGAAAAAGGACGAAAATACGAAGACCAGTATACCGGCTTGTATTATAAATTCATGGCAGACGATGTGGAAAGCCTGAGCCAGAGCGGGAACAAAAGCGAACGGGTCTCGAATCGTCTGCGTTGGATTGCCTATAAAGATAAATTCTTCTCCACCATATTGATTTCGGACGATGGTTTTGAGTCAACAACACTCGACTCCAGACAACTGACAAGCGGGACTTATTTGAAACACTTCAACACCCTTAGTTCTCTGCCGTTTGATTTACAGGGAAAAGAGCCTACCTCGTTGCGTTACTATTTCGGCCCGAACCGTTATTCGCAATTGAGGGGTTACGACAAAGAAGCGGCAGCCGGAGAGGAACTCAATCTGGAAAAGTTGGTTCCGCTGGGCGCCAGTGTTTTCCGTTGGGTTAATCAATACGTTATCCTCCCCATATTCGATTTTCTGTGCCGACATATCGGCAGTATGGGGTTGGTCATCTTCCTGCTTACGCTGATAGTGAAAACGATATTGTTCCCTCTCACGTATAAATCGTATATGTCGTCGGCCAAGATGCGCGTACTCCGTCCGCAGGTAGAAGAAATCAATGCCAAATATCCGGGGCAAGACAAAGCATTGGATCGCCAGAAAGCCACAATGGAACTGTATAAACGCGCAGGAGCCAATCCGATGAGCGGCTGTTTGCCTATGCTGATTCAGATGCCTATCCTGATAGCGCTTTATATGCTTTTCCCGGCATCGATCGAGTTGAGACAGCAGAGTTTCCTTTGGGCGCAAGACTTATCGGCCTACGACGCCATCATTAGTTGGAGCGCAAACATACCGATTGTTTCTTCCTATTTCGGCAATCATGTTAGTTTATTCTGTTTGCTGATGGTGGCCGTAAACATCATTTATGCAAAGTTCAACATGGAATTGACCAATACCGGACAGCAACAAATGCCCGGTATGAAGTTTATGATGGTCTATATGATGCCGTTGATGTTGCTTGTATTCCTCAACCAGAGCGCTTCGGGTTTGAGTTACTACTACTTCATCTCTACACTGATTACGATTATCCAGACCTTTAGCTTCCGATTCTTTATCAACGAAGAAAAGTTGTTGGCCAAATTGGAAGCTCACAAAAAGAAACCGATGAAGAAATCCGGCTTTATGAAACGGCTGGAAGAAATGCAAAAACAACAACAAGAAGTACTGCGCCAGCAGCAAAATCAGAAGAAGAAAAGGTAGATGCCAAATAACGAAGCGTGGGAAGGTGGACTTGTTTCAGTATGGGGCGCACGTGTTCATAACCTGAAAAATATTGATGTAGATATACCGCGAAATGCCCTGACGGTGATTACCGGCATGAGCGGAAGCGGTAAATCCTCGCTGGCTTTCGACACCATATTCGCCGAAGGACAGCGGCGGTATATCGAAACATTCTCGGCATACGCCCGCAATTTCCTGGGCACGATGGAACGACCGGATGTGGATAAAATTACCGGACTAAGTCCCGTTATTTCTATCGAACAAAAAACAACGAACCGAAACCCCCGTTCTACCGTGGGGACTACTACCGAGATCTACGACTTCCTGCGCCTGCTTTACGCTCGGACAGGAGAGGCCTATTCTTACCTTACAGGAGAGAAAATGGTGAAGTACGCCGAAGAACAAATATTGCAACTCATACTGGATGTTTACCGCGGAAAAACCATTTATATCTTGGCGCCGCTGGTGCGCAACAGGAAAGGACATTATAAGGAATTGTTCGAACAAGTGCGGAAAAAAGGCTATCTGCATGTACGGGTAGACGGAGAGTTGAAAGAGATAGTTCACGGTATGAAACTCGACCGCTACAAGATGCACAATGTAGAGGTGGTGATAGATAAGCTGACGGTCTCGGCAAACGACGGGCGACGACTGAAGAGCAGTCTGGCAACCGCCATGAAACAAGGCGACGGCCTGATACTCATTTTCGATTACGAAACGAAAGAGATACGCCATTACAGCCGGCGACTGATGGATCCGCGAACGGGACTTTCGTACAGCGAACCCGCGCCTCATAATTTTTCCTTTAATTCGCCTCAGGGAGCCTGCCACAAATGCAAGGGATTGGGCTTTGTGAACCTGCTGGATATGAAGAAAATTGTGCCGGACACATCGCTGAGTATCTACGGCGGAGGAATCGTAGCCCTGGGCAAATACAAGAACTCGCTTATATTCTGGCAAATCGAAGCTATCTGCGAAAAACACGGCGTAACCATCAAGACGCCCATAAAAGATATTCCGGAAGAAGCTATCGAGGAAATTATGAACGGAACAGACGAACGCCTGCAAATCAAAAATGTGTCGCTGAGTCCCAGTTCCAATTATTTCCTTTCGTACGAAGGGGTTGCCAAATACATCCTGATGCAGCAGGAAAACGAAACGTCCGCCTCGGCGCAAAAATGGGCCGAACAGTTTATCAAAGTATCCGTCTGCCCCGAATGTAATGGACAACGCCTCAATCAGGAAGCCCTGCATTACAAAATAGCGGGAAAGAACATAGCCGAACTGTCGGCCATGGATATTTCCGAACTTTACGAGTGGCTGGACGGGATAGAAAACCAATTCGGCGAAAAGCAACAAACCATAGCCGTAGAAATACTGAAAGAGATTCGCTCCCGGCTGCAATTCCTTCTGGATGTGGGCCTGGAATATCTTTCGCTCAGCCGGGCCTCGGCTTCTTTGTCGGGAGGAGAAAGCCAGCGTATCCGTTTAGCCACGCAGATAGGCAGCCGCTTGGTGAACGTACTTTATATCTTGGACGAACCCAGCATCGGACTGCATCAGCGGGATAATATCCGTCTGATTCATTCCCTCAAACAATTGCGCGATACGGGCAATTCGGTTATCGTGGTAGAACACGATAAGGAGATGATGCTCAATGCGGATTATATAGTAGATATGGGGCCGAAGGCCGGACGACTGGGAGGAGAAATCGTCTTTGCCGGCACGCCGGAAGAAATGCTCAACGCACATACCCTTACCTCTTCTTATCTGAACAAGGAAATGGAAATAGCCGTTCCTTGCGAACGAAGAAAAGGAAACGGCAAATCCATCCGTATCAAAGGAGCGTCGGGGAATAACCTCCGGCAAATTGACGCAACCTTCCCGCTGGGTCTCTTTATTTGCGTAACCGGAGTGTCCGGAAGCGGGAAGTCTACCCTGATAAACCGTACGCTCCAGCCTATCCTGAGCCAACATTTCTATCGCTCGCTCGAAGAGCCTCTCCCTTACAAGTCTATCGAAGGAATCGAACATGTAGACAAAGTAGTGAATGTAGACCAATCGCCCATCGGCCGCTCGCCACGGAGCAATCCGGCTACGTATACGGGAGTGTTTACCGATATCCGCAACCTGTTTGTAGAACTTCCCGAAGCAAAAATGAGAGGATACAAACCGGGAAGATTCTCGTTCAATGTAGCCGGCGGACGGTGCGAAGTATGCAAGGGAAACGGATACAAAACCATAGAAATGAACTTCCTGCCCGACGTCTTGGCGCTTTGCGAAGAGTGCAACGGCAAACGATATAACCGCGAAACGCTGGAAGTACGTTTCCGGGGTAAATCCATTGCCGATATTCTGGATATGACCATCAATATGGCCGTGGAGTTCTTCGAAAGCGTACCTTCTATCCTGTCCAAAATAAAAGTACTCCAGGACGTGGGACTCGGATATATCAAACTGGGACAACCATCCGTTACCTTGTCCGGAGGAGAAAGTCAGCGCGTCAAGCTGGCCACCGAACTGTCTAAACGAGACACCGGCAAGACCTTGTATATCTTGGACGAACCTACCACCGGACTGCACTTCGAAGACATCCGCGTTTTGTTGGGAGTACTCAATAAGTTGGTCGATAAGGGTAATACGGTCCTTGTGATTGAACATAACTTGGATGTGATAAAATGCGCCGATTATCTCATCGACATGGGGCCGGAGGGAGGACGCAAAGGCGGACAAATACTCTATTGCGGCACGCCGGAACAGATGATTGCCGGCAATAACGCTGCGGCAAGTTTTACGGCTCCTTTTTTGAAAAACGAATTAAAAAACAGATAAACAATGAAGAATCCCATCCTGATGATTAAACAATGCAACGAAAAGGAAGAACCCTACTTCTTGCTGCGCGGACAGGATATTTGTGCCCTTCCGGCTATCGAAGCCTATTACAATGCAATAAAAGAAAAGGTGAAAGAGCCTTATTTCATTGAAGAAATAGAAGAAATCATGAAAGACTTCCGGGCTTATCTGGAAGAACAGCAAACCCATATCCCCGACTAAACAAATGGCGGACCACCCCTTCGACAGTTACAAAACCATTCTGGCGCCGGCCGAAGGATATTATACCGAAAAGCGCAGCCGCTTTCTCTCCTACGCTCATCCGGTACAAACAACAGACGAAGTAAAAGAACAACTCGACCAATACCGCAAAAAATACTACAACGCCCGACATGTCTGCTGGGCCTATATGCTGGGAAACGAACGACTTAACTTCCGTGCAAACGACGACGGCGAACCCTCCTCTACGGCCGGCAAACCCATCCTCGGACAAATTAATTCGCATCAACTGACAGACATACTGCTTCTTGTAGTCCGTTATTTCGGAGGAATCGAATTAGGCACAAGCGGGCTGATTATCGCCTATCGCTCGGCCGCTGCCGACGCCATCGCCCATGCCGAAATAGTGGAACGTACCGTTGACGAAGAAATCATCGTGCACTTCGAATATCCTTTCCTCCACAACATCATGCGCATCGTAAAAGAAGACGCGCCAACCATCCTCGCCCAATCATTCGATACCCATTGCCGCATGACGCTCCGTGTCCGCAAAGGAGAGGCCAATCGTTTGAAAGACAGACTCCTGAAGGTGGAAAGCGCTCGACTGGAAAACCCGTAGCACAGCGGCTGAATTTTCTGTGCACAGGAAATAAATTTTCTGTGGGGAGAAAATAAATTTTCTGTGCACACCAAATAAATTTTCTGTGCACAGAAAATTCAGCCCCTTTACACAGCCCAAAATGCCGCTCCGAAGTACAACAAAACTTTATTTGCAGGGAAACAAAAAAGATATAATTTTACACCAAATAATAAATGCACTTGAAATGATACGTATCGCTTATTCTCTCTACATTTGGATTATCTTCTACCCTGTTTTTCTGGTTCTTACCATATTAACGGCCGCGATTACCCTTGCCGGATGCCTGCTGGGAGGCGAGCGGATATTTGCCTATTATCCGGGAATGTTCTGGTCGCGAGCGGCCTGCTACCTGGCGCTCTGCCCGGTAAAGGTGCGCGGCAGAGAACATATTCGGCCGAATCAATCCTACGTGTTTGTGTCGAACCACCAGGGAGCCTTCGATATCTTTCTTATCTACGGCTTTCTGGGCGTACCCATTAAATGGATGATGAAGGTCGGTTTGCGGAAGATACCCTTTGTAGGAGCCGCATGCCGGGCGGCCGGGTTTATTTTTGTAGAACAATCCACCCCTCAGGCGGCAGCCCGCAGCGTGAAAGAAGCGGAACAATCTCTCCGGAAAGGCGCTTCGGTGGCGATATTTCCCGAAGGTTCGCGCACGCCCACCGGCAAGATGGCGCGTTTCAAGAAGGGCGCGTTTCAGATAGCCGCCGATTTACATCTGCCCCTTATCCCCATCACGCTGAACGGCCCCTATAAGGTATTGCCCATCGGGTCTTTTCAAGTAAAACGTCACCGGATGGAAATGATTATCCACCCTCCCGTTTCGACAGAAGAGGTAGAGGCCGGGCACAAAGGATTACAACAATTGGCCGGGCAGACGCACCAGATCATTACTTCGGCCTTGTGGGAAGAATTCCGCGTTTAGAAACACACAAGGCAAATCCCAGACTTTTGCCCGTAAACGTCCCCGTATCCGAGGCAATACTCCCCGTAAATATCCACCCCGGCAAACGGACAGGCCGGTAGCTCATCTCCAGCAAACCCGACGTCCCTCTTTTATTATCCGGGAATGGGCGATAGGGCGTTCCCCAAGAATCCATGGTAGAGAACAGCACACGGTAAGTGATGCGAGGAGAGAATTGGCCGGACAATCCGAAATGCCAGGCATACACCCGGTTGTTTTTGAAACCTATCGACCCGTCGGTATTATATTCCGGAGAGGGTAGGAGAGGAGTGCCTATACTTCGGTTGAAGTACGAAAGTCCCGTGGTATATTCTCCATTATTATAATAATTATCCGCCCCACCCCCTACGCCGGGGTATTTATCGTGGTCGAAAGCAATGAAATGAAAAGGGCCGGTCTGGTTTCGGGTGTCTATACATTCCACCAGCATCTTCTGCAACCACGGTACGCCGGCCAAGTCCAATTGAACACCCCACAATCCATCCTTCCCATTACCGAATATAGTGCCCGATTTGTCTTCAAAGTACCGCTGATGATAAGCCCGAAGCGCCCACCCTTCTCTTTTGTAAGTCAGCCGTATGTCGTACGACCCATATTGATTGCCCAGCACATTGATTTGGTCCGATTCCGAGGCATTACTTCCTCCGCTCATGCCGGCAACGATTCTCAGAAAATCTACCGTCGATTGAGGTTGTTTACCCAACGAAGGGTTGGTCGATACCCCCCCCCATTGCACGCCATGTTGCACGCCCAACTCCAGCGAGACGGGGAAACGATTGTCGGGCGCTTCCATTCGGAAGAAAATGGCTTTGTGATGCCAGAGTACATGTTCTATATAGACCTGCTTGCCGTTTGCAAAAGAAGCTAAATACCGGCTGTCGAACGAACGTCCCACACCAAAATCACCTTTAACGGCCAGCCATTCTCCTGTTCCCGGAACAAAGGCATAAGACGGCATGCTTATTTTCGCTTCGGGGATAGGCCGCGCATTGGCCGACAACACCATATCGCCCGAACTAAGATTCTTGTCCCATAAAGAATTGGCCTGCTCCTTACTACCCACAGTGAATAAAAAAGAACGGTAGCCCAATTCCGCATAAAGTTGGCGGACAAACACATTCCGGTACCGGGGAGCCGCCACAGCCAAGTCGATACCCGCATCCCACCGGAATCCCTTACCCCAAGAACGTTCGTACATCATACCCGTGCTCAGATACCCATTCCCGGCCGATAAAGGCGCCATTCCATAACGGTTGCTCACCAACCAGAAAGGAGTATAAGTCCCCGATGCCGCCGATGCAAACATCTCGGTTTGATAACGAAGCTGCCCCGGTTCACTTTCCGGTTGAGCAATACTTGATATGGTTGGGAATAAGAGAAATACAATACCTATTATCTGTTTCATGTTCGCGCTGTTTGTTGATAGTTTCCGGGCAAAGATAAACAAATAGCCCGTTTTGTAGTATAAGGTTGAAAATAAATTGATTCCTAACCGGATTATATCTGTTTTTTTAATAGATTTGCGACGAATACATAGAACATATTACTCACTAAAAAAATAATACTGGAATGAACCGAAGAAAATTTATTCAGAACGGTGTATTTTCCGTTGCAGCATTTACTATCCTGCCACGACAGGTTTTGGGTGGAACTCGTTTTACCGCTCCGAGCGATCAGCTTAATTTAGGTATTATCGGTTGCGGCTCGCAAGGTAGATGGACGCTGGCTCCCGAATTTGCCAAACGAGCAAACCTGATTGCCGCCGCCGATTGCGAATCGCGTCGCCTGCAAGCTATGCAAGAGATTGTGGAGAAAGAAACAGAGAAGGCCAAAGGACAGGCATATAAGGGTTTCAAGCAATACGCCGATTACAAGGAAATTCTTGCCCGAAAGGACATAGATGCCGTTATCATTTGTACGCCCGACTTCTGGCATGCCGTGCAAACCATTGAAGCCTGCCGGGCCGGGAAAGATGTGTACGTAGAAAAACCTATGTCGCACAGCATTGAAGAAGGTCGTGCCATGGCCAATGCCGTGAAAAAATACAACCGGGTGTTGCAGGTTGGAAATATGCAACGTTCGTGGCGTAATTTCCGTCATGCCTGCGAATTGGTTCGCAATGGATACATCGGCGAAGTAAAAGAGATTAAAGTATCCGTAGGGCCTCCTCCCGTCAAGTACGATTTGCCGGCGCAACCCGTACCCAAAACACTCAACTGGGAACAGTGGATTGGGCCTGCTCCGATGAATCCTTACAATGAAGAATTAGCGCCGCCGATGGAAGTAAGAGTTTATCCCAATTGGAGGGACTACAAGGAATATGGCGGAGGAATGGTTTCCGATTGGGGCGCTCACATGTTCGATATCGCACAATGGGCCATGGGGATGGACGATTCGGGGCCGATTGAATTTATTCCCGCCGATAAAGAAAGACTTATCCCCCTTACGATGCGTTATGCCAACGGAACTATCATGACGCACGAACAATTCCGCCAATCGGAAGGAAATGCCGTTCGTTTCATTGGAAGTAATGGAGTGATAGACATCAGTCGGAGTTTCTTGGATACGATTCCGGCTAAATTACAAGATCAGGCGATAGGGGAAAATGAAATTAAACTGTATAGAAGCGACGACCATTACTCCGATTTCCTGAATGCAATCAAAACAAGAAAACAACCCCTCAGCACGGTTGAAGTAGGACATCGTACGGCGTCTTTGTGCCAGGTGGTGAATATTTGCTATGAACTGAATCGTAAATTGACGTGGAATCCGGAGAAAGAAGAATTTTTCATGGATAACGATGCCAACAAATTGCGCAGCACACCGATGCGTGCTCCTTATTCGTTGGAAGTCTAACCGTCGGTTTCACAAAAGAGGCGGGAGAAGCAACAGTATCCGGCTACAAGAAAGAAAACAAGAGCAATTGAATCTCATTTCAGTTGCTCTTGTTTTTCGCACCTAATTAGTCTTCGCTATTAAATGTGCGACCGGGAACCAAGGTGAAATCGTCGGTAAAAGGAATGTTATTTACCGGCGCTCCTATGTCGGTAGGTAAGGGAAGGCTTGTATCGGTATCTGTGTCCGGATCATTCAGAAGCATATTACACGTACCGGAGAACTTAGCGCTTGGTTCGACTACTAAATCTCGTGTTGTAATAATACCTTTGATAATCGCAGTAGGTTTAAGTACAAGCACTTCGCTTGTTGTGATACTGCCTACTACCTGACCTAGTATCTCTGCATTGACGGAGATAATATCTCCTTCTACTTGAGCCGTCGGACCGATAACAATCTTTCCGCCACAACTGATAGTTCCTTCAATTCTTCCGTCCAGACGAAAATCGCCGTCTGTCGTAACATCGCCTTTTACTGTGGTGCCATAAGCCAACGCGTTATGTAATACACCCATAGGAGCCTCGTCTGCAATAATATTTTGTACCATAAAATAAAGATTTTATTGTTATTTAGTGATTCAGCAAATATAAGAATATTTTTATATAACATGGCTTTTTCAAAGTTTTTCCTTTAAAAATATCAATTAATTATAGCTAAAAGTATTTTCAGTCTATACATATTAGGCAATAAAAGGGTGGTGGGATATGGTCTTGACGGACGAAACTGCCTGTGTTAGCGGAAATAAGACTTATCCCAGATGTAGATTTTGGGATGGTCCTTCAAAAAGGGGCGGATTTTTTTTCTTTCCTCTTCATTCAGATACCGAGGGGTGGTATATACCGCCGTTAGCGTTTGAGCGTCGGGGCTTAAGCTGTATTTTACCAAATGTATGTCCAAACGGGCTATGGCGTCTTGGTAGGCTTCGCTGTTTATGTCGGACTGTTCGTTTATAAACCAATCGGCCGTTACCGGCGTGAAGAGACCGGAGGATTCGAGGGGTTGCCATTCGGTGGTATAAAAACGCACGAGGCTGTGGGTTGCCGGAGCTTCGATGGCGCTAATCATACAGATGATGTGGGTGTTGTTGATGAGCGGGAGCTTCTTTAGCTCGATGGAGCTTCGTTCGGTTACTTGAAGCAGAAGGTAATCTTCGGTCAGCGTCAAAAGACGGGATGTGCCTTCCATCGTATTCTTCAAACGCGCTTCTTTGCCGGATTGGTAGAGATCTATGAGATCTTTCCGCCAAGCTGTTTCCAATTGAGGGAGATAATCGTCCGGGATGTTGATGAAAAGTGTTTTCATGTCCTGCGCCTTCGTGAAGCCGGCGCTGAGGCAGAGCAGGAAGAGTATACCGTATCGTTTCATTTGAATTTTGATTTGATTTTGCGTCCAAATATAAGCAATCATTCCCGAAAGATGCTGTCCGGATAGGTAATATTTGTGAGAAACAGTGCATGAGCGGGGGCTGATGTGCCGGCGCGGCCTCTGTCTTGGGCTTCGATGATTTGCTTGAAGTCGTCTGTGGAGCACTTGCCGCGTCCTACGTCGAGCAATGTGCCTACGATGGCGCGTACCATGTTGCGGAGGAAGCGGTCGGCGGTAATGACGAATCGCCATTCTTGGCCTTCTCTTTCCCATCCGGCATAGGCGATGCGGCAATGATTGGTTTTTACGTCGGTGTGGAGTTTGCTGAAACTGGTAAAATCCGTGTAGCGGTACAACTCTTTGCAGGCTTTGTTCATGGCCTCGAAATCGAGCGGGTGATGGAATCGGCATACCAATTCGTGACGGAAAGGGTTTTTCTCCGTGGATATATAATAATGGTATGTTCGGGTAATGGCGTCGAACCGGGCATGGGCTTCTTCGGCTACGGGGAGGATGTGGGATACCGCGATGTCTTTCGGCAGAAGACGATTGAGTTTTTCTACCAACAGGGGCAGGCTCTCTATCTTTTCTTCCCAATCGAAGTGGGCTACCATCAAACGGGCGTGAACTCCCGTGTCTGTGCGGCCGGCTCCAACGATGGGCACGGGGCGACGAAACCAGATGGCCAACGCCTCTTCGATGCGTTGCTGTACGGTAGGGCCGTTGGGCTGTATCTGCCAGCCGCAGTAATTTTTTCCATTATAGGAGAGATATATAAAATATCGGTTCATGGGTGTGATGTTCTGTTCGGCGAGGAGCAAAATTAAGTGATATTACCGAATTGTACAACGGCTTTCTTTTATACCTTTGCGTGGGTATAATAATATATGTATGAACTTTAATAATTGTATATCATGAAACAGAAAAATTTTATTTCCAAAGCGCTGTGTGCCTTGTTGGCCTGCGCTGCCTGCACCGGCGTGAGTGCGCAACAAAAAGAGTATCCCAAACAGGAACAAATGCGGCCCGGGATGTCTGAGTACTGGACGCCTCAGCCTAAAATCGTTACGCCGGGCGAAGCGTCCGAACGGGCTGCCGTTTCGGCGCCATCGGATGCGATTGTTTTGTTCGACGGAAAAGATCTCTCTGCCTGGGAATCTCCCAAGGGAGAACCGGCAAGATGGATTGTAAAGGATGGCGCTTTTACGGTAGATAAGAAGACGGGCGATATCCAAACGAAGCAAAAGTTTGAAAACTACCAGTTGCATATTGAGTGGAGAATCCCCGAAAATATTACCGGAACGAACCAGGGACGCGGTAATAGCGGGGTCTTTATGCAAGGGCAGTACGAAATTCAGATACTGGATTGCTACAACAACGAAACCTATGTGAACGGCCAGACAGGTAGCGTATACAAACAAACGCCTCCCCTTGTCAATGCCATGCGTAAGCCCGGAGAGTGGAACGTGTATGATATCATTTACTCGGCTCCCATCTTTAAAGAAGACGGAACCTACCGCATCCCGCCGTATGTGACGGTGATTCAAAACGGCGTATTGCTCCAAAATCATACCGCTATCCTGGGGACAACCGAGTATATCGGTTTTCCGAAAGTAGTAAAACATGGCGCAGGACCGATTAGCCTGCAAAGTCATGGAGACCCCAGCCCCGCTATCAGCTTCCGCAACGTCTGGATAAGGGAATTGTAAGAAAACATACGGTATTTGGTACAAAAAAAAGATGGAGCCTCAGGGTTCCATCTTTTTTTTATCTTCCGATGCGCTGCCTTACAGTCCGAAAGCTTCGGCCACGGCGGGGTAGACGATTTTGCCGTCCACGATATTGAGTCCCTTGCCCAATCCCCGGTCTTCTTCGCAAGCTTGCTGCCAGCCTTGCTCGGCCAATTTCAGGGCGTACGGAAGGGTGGCGTTCGTGAGGGCAAGCGTAGACGTTTGAGGTACTGCTCCGGGAATATTGGCTACACAATAGTGAATTACGCCGTCTATTTCGTACACCGGTTCGGCATGTGTGGTGGGGCGGGAGGTTTCAAAACATCCACCTTGGTCGATGGCCACATCCACCAATACGCTGCCGGGCTTGAGGAGCTTCAACATATCGCGCGAGATGAGATGGGGAGCCTTGGCTCCGGCCACGAGTACGGCCCCGATTACCAAGTCGGTCGAAGGAAGCTCCTGTTCTACATTGTGCGTAGAAGAGTAGAGCGTCTTTACGTTGAGCGGCATCACCTCGTTCAGATAGCGCAGGCGAACCAGCGAAAGGTCGGCAATGGTTACATCCGCTCCCATGCCGGCCGCCATCAATGCGGCATTGTATCCCACCACGCCACCGCCCAGTACAAGCGCTTTGGCGGGCTTCACACCCGGTACGCCTCCCAGCAGAATACCTTTTCCGCCCTGAGGTTTTTCAAGAAAACGGGCTCCCTCTTGCACCGACATACGTCCGGCCACTTCGCTCATGGGTATGAGAAGCGGCAGGGCTTTGTCTTTATTTTCTACCGTTTCGTAAGCTAAGCAGACGGCTCCGCTTTTCATCATAGCAAGCGTAAGGGCTTTGTCCGAAGCAAAATGGAAATAGGTAAACAGGAGTTGGCTTTTCTTTACCAACGGGTATTCCGAGGCAATGGGTTCTTTTACTTTCATTATCATTTCGGCCAACCGATACACATCGCCTATGGTGGGCAGCAACTCTGCGCCGGCCGCTTGGTACTCGGCATCGGAAAAGCTACTTCCCTCTCCTGCCGAATGTTGGACATAGACCGTATGTCCTCTTCTCACTAACTCCTTGGCTCCCGCCGGCGTTAGAGCGACGCGATTCTCATTGTTCTTAATTTCTTTTGGAATTCCTACTATCATATTGTTTGCATTAAAGTGTATAACGCCCCAAAATTAGATATTTATGTGACATTATGTAGTAGCGGGGTTCAAAAAAAAACGACCCAGGTTCTCCCATCTAAACAATCATTATCTTGTTCGATGTCCTCCCCACCTAAGCTTGGGCGCGAAGGATATTTTTTGCTGATATCCGGGGATACCCAAAACCACGGCTAATTCTTTTTTTTGAGGCGCTATTATCTAAAGCCACTACAATCCGTGTTTTTGTTTCTTTGATTTGATAATCAGCAAACTGTCTTTTATGTCAATAAATGTTTTATTTTTTATATTAAAGTAAAATATCATCAAAGTATATACATTA
>JAISZY010000160.1 GCA_031284375.1 Tannerellaceae bacterium
AACGGTTTCTATCCCATATTGTTCCAAAATACTGCGACAACGTTCCTGTACTTCTTCCGAAGGAGTAGCAAGCGGGATGCGTTCCGAGTTGTAAATTGTTCCAAGTTTTTCGTGTTTCCCTTTGGCTATATCGTGATACGGAAGGAGATGCACTACTTTCCGTTCCCAGGGAAGCGAGGCAAGGTAGACGGCAGAGCGTGAGATATTATCCTGGTCGGCATTGACGCCTTCTATCAAAGGGATACGGATTCGTAGCGCTTTTCCTGCCTTAGCCACCATGCGCAGGTTGGCGAGAATCCGCTCGTTCGGAACTCCGCAATAGTAACGATGCTTTCCCGAATCCATCAGCTTGAGGTCTACTAAGAACAAATCCGTTTCCTCCATTACTTCGATCACCGTTTCCGTCCGGGCGTACAAGGTGGTATCTACCGCCCGATGTATACCCAGACGTTTGCAGCGACGCAGTAATTCGAGCAACATCGTGGGATGCATCAGAGGTTCGCCTCCGCAAAAGGTTACGCCTCCTCCGGAACGATCCATAAAGATGGTTTCCTTTTCGATTTCTTTCATCAAATACTCTACACTATACTCCGTTCCCGACATTTCCATCGCTTTGGTGGGGCACACGGCTGCACAGAGGCCGCACAAACGACAGGCTTGCGGGTTGGTTTTCATTCCGTTGGCAGTGGGATAGATTGCCTCGGCGGGACATTGTTCCACGCAGTTCCGGCAACCGATACACTTCTTCTTAGTGTACATCTTCTCTTTCCGGGCAAGAATCCCCTCCGGATTATGACACCATACACACGAGAGCGGGCATCCTTTCAGGAAAAGCGTAATCCGGATGCCCGGCCCGTCGTTAATAGCATATCGCTTGATATCGAAAAACAACGCCATGGGTTCTTTTTCGTCAGAAGCCCTCTTGTTCGGTGCGGGCAATGATGTCGGCTTGCAAATCTACATTCATATCGTTGAAGTAATCGCTGTACCCGGCCATGCGGACTAAAAGGTCTCGATAGTTTTCGGGCGATTGCTGGGCAGCGTACAGGGTGGCCGTGTCGACGATGTTGAATTGTACGTGATGTCCCCCCAAGGCGAAGTAACTGCGTATCAGGGAGGCTAATTTCGATACATCTTCTTCCCGCTTGAGCAGGCTGGGGAGGAAGCGCAGATTCAGCAAGGTACCTCC
This sequence comes from Tannerellaceae bacterium, assembly GCA_031284375.1. Lineage (GTDB taxonomy): Bacteria > Bacteroidota > Bacteroidia > Bacteroidales > Tannerellaceae > DFXE01. The sequence continues at coordinate 1,190 of JAISZY010000160.1, forward strand.
GCTCTTTATCTGGTCTAATTTGCCCAGCGATTTTATCACGGCGGATGGCCCGTGCGTATCCGCTCCGTGCGAAGGAGAGGTGCCGTCGGAAATCGTAAATTCGGCAAAGCGTCCGTTGGGCGTTGCGCCGGTTACTTTCCCAAAGTATACATGGCAGGTGGTAGACAGCATATTGAGATGAAAACATTCGCCTTTGGTATTAGGTTTGCCTTCTATGGCACGATACAAATCGTTGTATAGCTGTACGGCGATGGCGTCGGCGGCTTCGTCGTCATTACCGAAGAATGGCGTCCGGTTCAGGATATATTGCCGCATGGCTTCGTTGCCGGCAAAATTAGCGGCCAGCGTTTGCAGCATTGTATCCATCGAATAGATTTTGTCTTCAAAGACGTGTTTTTTTAGTGAAGAAAGGCTATCGGTTACCGTTCCCAGTCCGGTGCACTGTATGTAGGTTGTATTGTAACGCGGGCCGCAGTTGTAGTAATCTTTTCCCCTCTCGATGCAATCGTCTATGAAGAGAGAGAGGAACGTAGCCGGAGCGTATTTGGCAAACATCCGGTCGATGTAGTTGCTTACGCGCACCTTTTGTTCCACCACATAATAGAGTTGTTTTAAGAAAGCTTCGTACAACTCGCAATAGGAATCGAAATGGCGTACATCGCCCGTCTTTAGGCCCACCTGTTTGCAGGATACCGGGTCGTATCCATTGTTCAATGCTATTTCCAGTATTTTAGGCACGTTGAGGTATCCGGTGAGCAAATAAGCTTCTTTTCCAAAGGCGCCTACTTCGATACATCCGCTGCATCCTCCTTCGCGAGCATCTTGCAGGGTTTTTCCCTGCCGCATCAGTTCCTGAATGTATACATCCGGATTGAAAACCGAGGGATAACCATGCCCCTGACGAATCACTTTGCATCCGGCGTTCAGGAATCGTTCCGGCGTACGGGCGCTGATATGGATGGAACAGCCGGGTTGGAGGATATGCAGTTCTTCGGCTACTTCGAGCATGAGGTACGACACTTCGTTTACGGCGTCGCTGCCGTCGGGCTTCACACCGCCGATGTTCAGGTTTGTAAAGTCGTTGTACGTTCCGCTTTCTTTTGCCGTTATGCCTACTTTGGGCGGAGCGGGATGGTTGTTTACCTTTATCCAGAAGCAGGAGAGCAACTCTTTGGCCTCGTCGCGCGTGAGGTGTCCTTCGGCCTGTTCTTTTTCGTAGAAAGGCGCCAAGTGTTGGTCTAAGTGTCCCGGATTCATGGCGTCCCATCCGTTCAGTTCGGTTATCGTTCCTAAATGAATAAACCAATACATCTGTATCGCTTCCCAGAAGGTGCGGGGGGCGTGCGCCGGCACCCGGCGACAAACTTTGGCTATCTTCCGCAATTCGGCGGCCCGTTGATTGTCCGGTTCCGTCTGCGCCATCTCTTCGGCCAGGGTAGCATGACGTTCGGCCAGGGCAATAGCCGCATCGCAGGATATAGACATGGCGGTTAGTTCCTCCTGTTTGTCTGTCGCTTCCGGGTCGTTCAGGAAATCGAGTTGCGCCAGGACTTCGGCAATGCGCGCTTTCAAGTCCAGCAATCCGGTACGATAAATCTTTCCGTCCAGCGCGGTATGTCCGGGCGCTCTCTGTTCCATAAATTCGGTAAAGACTCCTGCTTCGTAGAGTACCTTCCACGATTCGGGCACATGGCCGAAGATTCGTTCGCGCTGGGTACGTCCTTTCCAGTATGGGATTACCTCTTGCCGGTAGGTTTCTATATCTTCCGGGCTGATGGTATAGCGCTGCAATTCGCGTGTGTTGAGCACATGCAAATCTTCTACGCTGTGGCATGTTAGTTCGGGGAAGGTAGGCACGGCCTTGGGTTTGGGGCCTCTTTCTCCTACTATCAGTTCGTCGTTGCCGATATAGATGGTTTTTTGTTGGCAGATTTCCAGGAAATTCAATGCCCTGAGGATGGGTATAGGATATTTCCCTTCATTTCTTTTGTAAAACTGTGTCTCTATCCTTGCCCGTTCGATGGATAAAGACGGTTCGGCCTCAAAAGTTTCTTTACGTAATCGTCTGATACGTCCATTCATTCCATATTCGTTGCCGGCGATGGACGGGGCGAAATTTGAAGCGCTTTTCGGCGCACGCTGAGCTAATGTATTCATATGTTTTATGGTAATAAGTAGGGCGCCAAATATACGTATTTCCTGCGGATAATCCACGGTTGATGAGCAATGATCAGCGATTCAGGGAGAAAAAAACAGATTGTCCCAAAATGGAAGAACTTGTATAAGGGACAATTCCGGTGATGGACCGTAACCACCTGGGGTGACAAGAGATAAATGATTGCAAAGTAAATGAACTCGCCCGGTTATTGCCCGACCAGTGGGGGAAATCTTAATGGGGTGTAGTTTGCCGAATGCTTAC
>JAISZY010000134.1 GCA_031284375.1 Tannerellaceae bacterium
ACCTCTAAAACCCCAAACTCTGCGTTACGCTCTGTCGCAAGCCTTGATTTTGGGGTTTTTAGAGGTGCCCATAAATTCACCCTCCGTCGTTTATCGAACAATGGCTTTCTTTGTTTCCCTTTCGCTCTTTACGATATACAAGCCTTTGGGGAGGGCTACGGCGGTAGTTTCGCCTGCGGCAACGGCAAGACGTTTCACCAGTGTACCCGTCGAGGTATATATATATAATGTAGAGGAGAGGGAGGAAGCGAGGTAAAGACCGCCTTCTACGGGATACACCCGGAGAGCGTTGGCCGATACCGGTTCATTGCCTACCGTGGAGGCTTCGATGTGGCCGAAGTCTTTCCATACGGGAGCGGCTTGGTAGAGATCGGCTGTTCCGTAGGGCACATGCAGGGTGGCGGCGGAGAGGTTTACAGCGTAGAAGGTATTGTCTTCTATTGCCAAAGGCTCGTCCCAATGAACGGTGACGTCCATCAGGTTGTAGCAATGTCCAAAAGCGCCGGGGACTATCGCTTGTACGGAAGCCGGAATGGATATGGAAGAAAGATTCGAGCAAAATTCAAAAGCAAGGTTGCCGATAGTTTTTACCGAAGAAGGAATGGTTACGGAAGAGAGCGTTGAAGAATGAAAAGCGGAGACTTCAATGTTTGTTACCGTAGCCGGAATATCGAAGGATAGGCCGCTCTTGCCGGCAGGGTAGCATATCAACGTGGTCTTGTTCTTGTTGTACAGCACACCGTCTTCGGAAGTATAGGCCGTATTGCCGGCGTCTACGTGTATCGCCGTGAGCGCGGAGGAATACTCAAAAACATTGTACCCTATTGAAGTTACCGAAGCGGGAATGTTCAGAACAGGAATACTGCAATACCTGAAAACACTCGATTTTATTGTTGTCACTTCGTTGTGAATCTCCACGCTCGTCAGTTTTGAACCGTGAAATGCGGATTCCCCCAAGATGCGTACCGAAGATGGTATGACAAACGTTCCGGTCTTCCCGGCGGGAAAGGTGTGGAGCGTAGTCCGGTCTTTGGTGTACAGTACGCCTTGGTCTGAAAGATAGGCCGGGTTTGCAGCATCCACCTCGATAGCGGTCAGCGTAGAACAATTTCCAAAAGCGTTGGCTTCGACCAATGTTACCGAGGCAGGCAGAGTAGGTACGGACGTCAGTTTGCCGCAATCAAAGAAGGCGTGTGTGCCAATCGCTGTAAGCGTGGAGGGGAGGGTGACTGATGTCACACTGAAACACCACATAAAAGCGTAATCGCCAATGCTCGTTACTCCTTCTTCTACCACAACCGATGCGATGGTGGTATTGCCTACATTATTATCATGCCAGGGCGCCTGTGCTCCGTTAAAGTCCGGCATCGCTTCGCCGCCTGCTTTCGTGGTGCGGATGATGAGCGTGCTGTCTTCATAGAATGTAGCCGTCATGGTAGATGTGAGATTCCAGATTGTTCCTTCCGGAGCGGCGGCCTCGATGCGGAAATCTTTCCACACGGGAGCGGCCTGGTAAAGGTCGGCCGTGCCGTAGGGCACATGCAGGGTGGCGGCCGAGGGGTTCACACCTTGGAAGGCGCTGGCCGGTATGGCTATGGGAGTAGTCCAATGGATGGTTATGTTGGCCAGTTCCTTACAGTCGCGAAAAGCGTTTGCGCCGATTTCCGTTACCGAAGCAGGGATGCTTACCGACGCCAGATGCGTGTCTGACTGGAAGGCCGAGGCGCCGATGGTTTTCAGCGAAGAGGGCAGCTCTACCGACGTCAGGGCGGAGCAGCCGCTGAAGGCGTTCGACCCGATGCCGGTAAGCGCCTTGCCGAAGGTGATGGATGACAACTTACTGCATCCTCCGAAGGCATTTACGCCAATGGTCTTGACCGAATCGCCCAGCGTCAGCGACGTGATGCCCAAGCCGCTGAAGGTATTGCCGATGGATGGTGCACGAACAATCACGGTGGCCAAGTTGCCGCATCCCCCGAAAGGCGTAGTGCCGATATTCGTTACCGAATAAGGGATCTCGATGGAGATTAAGCTCGTATTGGCAAAGGCATTCTGACCGATGTTCGTTACCGAATCGCCTATCGCGGCCGATACTAAGCTGCCGCAATTGCTGAAGGCGCCATTGTCGATAATCTCTACCGAATTGGGAATCGTTACCGACAGTAAGTTTCCGCAGTAGGAAAAAGCGTTTTCGCCGATATGCTTTACCGTGGGGCCGAACGTTACCGAATTGATAGTCGTCCCGCTGAAGGAGCCGGCGGCAACGGTGGTGGCATGAATCGTTGCGGAGCTTAAGCTGGAGCAATCGGAAAAGACTTCGCCTCCAATAGATGTGGCGGCAACCGGAATCGTTATCGTCGGCAGGCTACTGCACCCACGAAAAGCTCCACCGCCGATAGATGCAAGCGATTCGGGAAGCGTAATCGATGTGAGGTTATTGCACCAGGAGAAAGCATAGTTTCCAAGGTGCGTTATCCCTTCTGCCATAATGGCCGAAAATATCTTGGTGTGAACGTCATACCAGGGTGCTCTATTATTCCAGTAGTATTCATAATCCGGCATCACTTCGCCGCCTTCTTTGGTTGTTTGTACCGTGAGTGTGCCTTTGGCATCCAGCGTGGCGGACATGGTGGTGGTGAGCGTCCAGGTTTGCGCCCCTGCCGGAGCTAAACTCAGCAGGAGGGCGCAGATGAGGGATTGAATTTGTGGTTTCATATTATTCTTCGGGTTGAACGTTGGTGTTTTCGCCTAATTGTACTCGTCCGATGTTGAATACCTGGTCGAGCTTTTTGTGTAACTCTTGCGTTTCGTCCTGCATTTGCTTCTGCAGTTGATTGCGGGCGGCGGCGAGGGCTTGCGTGGAGCTGTAGGAGAGCCGGGTGATGACTTGCACGTTCTTGTTGGGCAGCTCGCGGTAGATTTCCAGGTCTTTGGCTACCTGCCCCAGGTCGGCTACTACGAGTTCTTTCGAGGCTTGCAGGTGTTTGTTGAGCGTTTGGGCCTCTCCGGAGCTTACTTCGTTGTTTGCTACGCTGCTTTCGATGAGCGAAGCAATCATGGCCGAGGTGAGGCTGGCGATTTCTACTTTGGCGGCGTGCAGGGCTTGCGACTTGGCGGCGGTTACGTTGCCGGCCGTTACCTGGGCATTGCCTACGATGTATTCCGGATAGCCTTGGGCGTTGACATCGACGGTTTTCACCCAAGCATTTTCTATTTGCTTTTCTATGGGTAAATCGCCGGCAAAGTTCCGGTAGCCGTCTTTCTTGTATTTCTTGGCCTCTTTCACGGCGGCGCCGGTGGCTTTCTTCTTAAAGTCGGCCAGGAGAACGCTTCTTCTGTCGCGGTTGTTTTCCAAGACGGTCTTTGTTGTGTTTTGCTTACTTGCGCCGCAAGAGGCGAACGCTACTACAAAGGCAAGGGCTAAAATAAAATTCAATGCTTTCATCATGTTTTGTTTTAATAGATTATTAATATGTAAGTTTTATTTGAAATGCTTTTATCATACTATGTCCGGTTTGTCCGGTTTGTGACAGGGGGGGGGATTTAATAATTAGGCACAATAATTTTTGCCGTTGCATTGTTGTATCCCGTCATGGTGCGCGCTATCGGAGCGCCGATATAGGTAGGGTCGCATACGATGTATCGTTCGTTGTTGTAGACGATGGCATCGCCGGGTTCGTCTAATTTTACGGCCGTGGCTACGTGGGTAGGATATTCGATCAGGAGGGTATCCAGTCCGCAAAACATCCGTACCATGCGGCAGAAGAGGGCGGCGCGGTCTTCGCAGTCGGAGTAAGGCAGGGCGAGGGTTTCTTCGGGGAAGAAGAATTTCTCTCGCCCAAACTGTTCTTCGTCCGTTTTGTAGGCAAAGCCATATTGTACGAAGGCGAGCAGGAACTTGAGTTTTTCGGTAAGGCTTTTGTGCTGCATCTCTTGGGCCAGTCCGGCCTTCAGGCTCTCTGCGGCAACGGTGGAGAGAGGCGTGGCGGCATAGATGGCCAGTTCCGTTTGCGGAAAGGTGTTGAAGTAATTCGCCAGGTTATTGTCGCATTGGAAGCTGTATGCCTTATCTTTATAGGTACGTTTGGTTGTTCGGACGTTGCCGGCCAGTTTGGGCAGGGTGCGTATCCGGAGGTCTACGTAAGATGCGGCGGAGGCGTAGTGGAGCTTGTAGGACGAAACGGCCAGGCCTTCTGCCGGTGTATGTTCGGAGAGGATATAGTAGGAATCGTCGCCGAAGCGGACGTAGTTTTTCCCGTATATCATGTGGCGGAAGGCCATCATCACCACTAAGGTGTTTTGCATCCTGCCAATCTTGGCTTTATATCCTGCCTGGTTGAGCATGTAGACGGTGAAGACCGCCTTTTCGTTTTCCGAGCGAGGGGCGAAGCGAGCGTCGGCCCATTCGCAGAGGAGGCGATAAAGGCCCCAGGAACCCAGTTCGAGAGTATTTTTCTTCCGATACAGGTCGTCGATAAAGGCTTTATAGTTGGTTTTCGCCAGCTTGGCCCAATAGTTGGCTATCTGCCTTTCGCCCGTTCCGGACAGTTGGGTTTCGTAGCCTTCTACGGAGTGAATCCTTACCGGGGTTCCGAAGAACTCTATGGCCGGAGCGCCGGAGCTTTCTTGTTCTACGGCCGTTTGCATTTGTTCTTTCCGTACGGGAGCGGGCGTTTCTACGAATATGGAGTCCGGTTCGGGCTTTACCGTAATGGGGGTATCGGCGGAAGGCGCGTCTTGGTTGGGTATGTAGACGGGCATCTCTTTGGGCGCGGGCTTCCGGGGATGCACGTGGGGGGCTTCCACTCGAAAAGTGTCCCAGTTGCGGGCAAGGTATTCGGCAAACTCCAGATTGACGGAATCTACGTAAGCGTCGAAGCGGTTTGTGAACTGTCGGCTACCTTCGTAGAAACGCCTCACGAAGTCGCCGGCGTTCTTCTCCTGCGCCCGGGCGGAAGCCGGCAGGCAGAGCAGGAGGGCGGATAGGAGGAAATACAATGGAGGTTTCATACATTAATATATATATTATGGTAATTTGGATAGAGGCACCCGCCAACGTTGTATAGAGGCACCCGCCAACGGTGGATAGAGGCGCCCGCCAACGGTGGATAGAGGCGCCCGCCAACGTTGTATAGAGGCGCCCGCCAACGGTGGATAGAGCCTCGCGCGAAAAGCGGCGGTAGATTTATTCCGGGAACTTCCATCTTCGCCAGTTTTCGCCCACCTGGGGGGAGGATATGATTTCCGGGTTTTGCTTCTTGTCGGCTATAGCGTCCGACTGCCATTCTACGCCCTTGATTACTTCTTCGGTCAAGTCGTTGTAGGTCACTTTTCCCTTCTTATCCTGAATGCTTTTGAGGAGGAAGTAGGTAAACATCCCATGTCCTTTTTCGTTGTAGCTTCCCGATGTTTGGTTTGGCAGAGAAGAAGCGAAGACAAACACATCGCCTTTCCATTCGGTTTTGGCCACCTTGGCCACGGCTCTGTCTCCCTTCACGTTGCAGGCGTCGAGAAAGATGGAAGCCCGCTTGAAGGGCGTTTCGTTCAGCGCGGCGTAGATATCCTTCCGGCTCAGCGAGAGGCTGGCGTCCGCCCCGATTACGTCTACGGGGAGGAGGTATTGGTCGAACTCGTCGTTGGCCATACCGTATTTATCTTTGGCGATGATGCCGTGCCCCGAATAGTAGATGATAATCTCCGTGTTGGGGTCGGGGTTTTGCATGGCCTTGCGGGTGAGGTCGCGGAGGGCTTGTTTCATCTGATTGCCGGTGGCATTGGTTCGGCAGATTACGTTTTCGGCCGGTATATTGAAGGTATGGAGGCAGTATTGGCTGAACATCAAGGCATCTTTTTCGGCAAAAGGCACTTCCTGGTTACCGGTATATTTCTCGTTGCCGATGATGAGTACGTAGACATGCGCGTTCTTAAACTCGTTCGCAGAGCGGGGGATATCGAAATCTACTTCCGACATGACGGACAGAGTTGTCCCTCCCGTTCTCATGCCCGTTCCGTCTGCATTGTCCGTCTCCTTGGTGCGCGCGATGTTTTTGGGCATTCCGATGGTACGTCCGGTAGCGTCGGCCAAGGTGACGGTGAATACATCCTTCGTGTTTTCGTCGAAGTTCCGGTTCTTTACGAACGAGAAGGCTATCTCTTTCGATTCGTCGGGCCGGAGCTGTTCGATAGTCATTGCACTTTCTCCTTTGGCGTAGACCGACTTGGGATAGGCTACGAGAATCTTCACGCTGTCCATGTGAGACGAGCCGGTATTCTGGAGGGAGAATTGGAGGCGAAACTCCCGGTCGCCTACCCGGTAGAGTTTGTCGTTGGCAATATCGGCCTTGGCCACTCCCGATTCTCTTGTTTTGAGCGAAGCCTCCACCGTTTCGCTTCTATTGCCGTTGGCCTCGGAAAGGAAAAGTCCGAAGTAAGCTCTACCGGTAGGCAGGTTGGTTCTTCCGTTCACTACGATGGAGTCCAAGCGCGTTTCTCCGGCCTCGAAGCGCTTGGCGATAAACTTATGATTGTCGTACCCAAGGCCGGCAAGTCCGTTGCTTTCGGACACGTAGAGGTGCAGGTTGTAGGCATCGCCTCGCCCGATATTCCGGATACGGAAGCGGAGGTAGCCCTTTTCTTCGGCCGAGAGCGCGCCTTCGTTGGCCATGCCGGAGAAGGAGAGGTCGTATATTTCGAGTACGGGCGGGACTTCTACGGCCGGGATTTCTCCCACCGCCAAGGTGTCGGCGCCTAAGCGGATAAGCCCCACGGAAGCGGCTGCGGAGGAGGATGTGACGCTCTTTTGCTGCGCACAAAGAGAACCGGCGCACAGGCCGGCGAGAAAGAAGATGCGTATTCGTTTATTCATGGCATCAATATTTAACGGGTAAAACATATCCCAGACCGAGGGAGTAAAACATCTGATGGGAACCCATCGTAAAGACGTTGTTCTTATTGCTGAGCTTGAAATGGGGCAAGGTAATGCCACCCCTCAGGAGCAGGCGGTCGAACAGGCGGAGGTTCAAACCGAACTCGGTGCATAATCCGATGCCGGTCCGTTGCGAGTTCCAGAGTTCGGCTCCGGCAAGGTCGTAGCGTTTGTATTCTTTCTGGTAAGATATCCCCAGCCCTCCGTAGAAGTACATCCAGGTAAGTCCGAAGATACCGAAGGCATTGGCATTGTCGTATACGCCGGAGTAGACGGCCTCTTCGGACAAATCGGCTTCTTCTTTGCCGTTAAACAGGAGCGGATTGATACGGGCGGAGATGTAGGCTCCCACCTTGTGGTAGGAGATAGTTCCGGTGGAAATACCGATTACGTTGATGCTTTGCAGTTTGTCGGGGCCGGTTTTGGAGGGGATATCCATCGTATAGGCCACGTAGGTATTGGCGCGTGTATAACCGTTTTTGGGGATGGACTTCAGCTTAAGTCCTGCTCCGACCATGAAGCTGATGCCTTTGGTTTGAATCCGTTCGTTGTTTGTAAGGGAGAGCGGATACTTCAGTCCGGCCATGACGGAGAAGTATTCGTATATATTGCCTATCACTCCTACTTCGGGACTAAAGAAGAGGTTTCTCACTCCGTCGGAGATGCGTTGTTCGTCCTCGTATCCTCCTTCGGTTACGAGGTATTTTTCGGCCAAGGTATTTGCTCCCAGTCCTACTCCGCCGTAGAAGTAGGCCGAGGCATACTCGGTTTGGATAAGCTTGGCGGTTACTCCGGTAGAAAAGAGCCAGGAGGAGAGGTAGGTATCTGCGGAAGGCTGCAACTGATAGTTGGCGGCCGTTTCTTCATTGTCCGTAAAGTAGGAGAGGCTACCCTGCGGAGTGTAGAAGTTCTTGTCCGAGCGGAAAGACGCATAGTACCCCACGCCTTGGTTTTTGAGCAGGAAGGCCGATACGCCGTTCATACCGTTTCCTCCGTTGGCCGTAGCCATGTCGAAGAGGTAGGAGACGTGCACTTTGTCGAGCGAGGCGGCCATCTTTTGGTTTCTTTCGGACAAACGTATCCGTTCGCCGGCGTAACGGATGTCGGCCGGGTTGCAATTGCAGGTAGGACAGTTTATCACATCGTTGTAATAGATGATGGCGTTTTCGTAGTCTTTGTCGTCAAAGAAGCGGTTGGCCAGTTTGAGGTTGTTATCGCACTCGTCCTGCTTCACTTTGTCTCTCACGCCGGCGAGGTGAATCACTAAGTTGTCGGCCTCGAAGGTAGCGGTAGCCGTTTCGTTGAGGGGACTCCAGATGATGCTCTTGTCCGTTCCCGGCGTAAGGGTTTGGATATCGCCCGTCAGCGCTTTGGCCTCTTTCGCCTCCGTTTCGTTGCCTGTGGTGTAAGAAACAACCACCTCGTCGATAGATTCATCTTGGGCGGTATAGTCGTAGGTAATAATAATCTGCTCGCCTTGGGCAGATACCCTCACGTTGCTTATCTGGGCTTCCGATACAATCGGCCAGGCGAAGAGTCCGGCAAGGAGGTAACATTTGATTGACTTCATCATGATTGTTTTTAATATTAAAGGGTGAATGATATTTGTTTTGTTTCGTTCTGTTTCTGCCGTTTACCTTTCGATGGCAAACTCGGTAAATACCTGCGTTCGTCTGTCGGGAGAGATGGTTGCTTTCCAGTTGGAGACGGCCTGCAGGGAGATGTGATTCCCGGTAAAGTGAACATTGTCTTTGAGGAAGAGGAACAGGATACGGTTTATTTCCTTGGCCTTGTTCTTGTCCGATTTCTCAAGCCGGTAGTAGTATTGTCCGTTCAGAGGGAAGCGCATGGTTTTATCTTTACGGAACATCACATCCGGTTCTTTCTCCTTGTCGGGATAAAGCTGGTCGCCGGCGCCGTCTTCTTCAAAGAGGAAGATGCGCAGGTAACCATCCTGATAGGGAGTGACGGAAAAGGTCAGCGTTTCTTTTTCCCGGTAAGCGCTTCGGACGCCCTGTACTTGGACGCGGAACGAAGGGTCGTTAGCGTGGGTATACTTCATTACGGTGGCATTGATAACCACTTCGGCCACCAAGACCTTTGCTCCTCCCTGTTCGATAAACCGGATGTTGTCGCTTACAAGGTCGAAGCCCGTAATGCCGCCGCCTATTTCGAGGTTGGACGTTTCGAGGAAGATTTCCCCCATCTGCGTAACGTCTACGATGAGGTTTTCGGCTATTCCGGCTTTCCGGAGCGCGTCGAGTTTGGCATTGAACAGGGCTGTTTCCTTCGCTTTTTCCGGCGAGATATTGGCAATGACGCAGTTTCCCACGGCGCCTTTGATAGGAACGGTTTGCTGAGCGCCTACGCCGGCGGCCATCAGCAGCGCGCAAAAGATAGGTATAGCTTTTATCATGGCTCGTTGTTTATCCGTGTTACTACTTGGTCTACTATCTGCTTGAAGGTAGCGGCGTTGAGGTCGGTCTTTTCCTTCATGTTTCCTTCAAAGGCGTCGAGCACATTGTTTTTTTCCACCTTCACTTTGGCATAGCAGGTATAGAGGCCGCTCTTGTCTTTGCTGTAAACCACCTCTTCGGTTTCCACATGCACCAAAGCCCTGTTTACGCTTTCGGTACTGACGGAGATAAACTGTTCGCGGAGGGTGATGTCGGAATTTCTCCCCACCTGGTCGAGGTAGTTCACTACCACCATTTGACATACCGAGTTGGCGCTTCGGGCTATTTCTACTTTCGCCTGATGCAGCGCTTTAGACTTTGCCCTTTGCATATCGGCGTCTTCTCCCTGCCCTACGGCACGGAAGCAGAGAGCATCCGACACGTAACCGGCAAAAGGGTCTTTGATGAATTTAGTCCTCGTTCCACACCCTTGCATACTTAGGCACAGGGTGAGCGGCAGGACAAAAGCCGCTATGAATGAACTCTTTTTCTTCATGAATGATTGAGATTAGTTCGTATTAAAATATAATTTGCCGTTAAATTGCTTACCGTCGAGATGCAACACCCATTCGAGCGACCGGAAGCCTTTTATCTTGCCGGCGCTTGTCGTATAGTTCATGCCCTTCCCTTTTGCTTCTACCACGATTTGCTTTTCGTGGCGCAGAATCAGCTTGTAGTTTGCTTCCTTATTCCACCGGAAAACGAGAGGAGCGCCGGCCCGGACGGTTACGACATCCTTGCCGGGGAAGGTCACTGCTACCTCCATCTCTTCTTTATCGCCCAGCGACTGCCGGTTTACAGATGTCCGGTGATGCGACAGGCCGTATCCTCCGTCTTGGAAGACATAGACGGACAGGCCGCCTATCAGCAGCAGGCACGCCGCTATCGAGGCGAAAGACCATAGTCTTATCTCCTTTGCCGGCTTGGGGGCAAGGGGCATGGAGACGCAGGCCAATTCCTCGTCGGCAATAAAGATGGAAAGCCTGCGTACGGAATCCACGTAAGCCCGGCATCCTTTGCAGGTTTCCAAGTGCTGCTGAAAGAGCGTTTCTTCGCAGGCCGGCATCTTGTTGAGAAGATACTTTTCGGCCCGACTTTGCGAACAGGGTGATGAATCTTGCTTCTTCATACGATACAATGCTTTATTTTATTCATGTAACCGATGTGGGATTTGTGACGCCGGCCTGCATTTTTCTTTCCACCAATTGCCTCATTCTCTCGCACAAGGTTTTCCTCACCCGTTCGTAATCCTTTCGGGCTTTCACCACGGCCTTTTGGAAGTCTGCTTCGCGGAGGCTATCCTCGTAGTATTTCTCGGAGATAATATCCTGATAACTCATGTTGTTCACCGCCTTGTCTACCAAAATCCTCACTTTGTCTTCGATGCCTTCGGTCAGAGACTTGTACAAGGGATGTTCCGTGTTAAGGAGGACAATAGAGACGGCCGAGGCCACCTCGTACGGATTGGCGGTATTGATATCCGGCACGCAGAGTTCGTCTTCCGGCATATCGTTTTCGTAGTCTTCGTTTGTTGGCAGTGACTCGTGATGCTCCGGTAAATCTTCCATACAGGCGCCTTTCTGCGCGTATTGTCTTTGCAAAGCGACGGCCGTTAGTTTGCAGGCCTTGATAAGGAAGTTCCGGAAATCGTTCCCGTTCCCGAACACAGGAATCCTTCCCACTCTGTCTACCAAACGTACTCGCATAAGTCGGTAAACATCCGTCCATGTTTGGTCTTTAATCAAGTCGGAGAAGCCATACGTATTGCTTCTTTGCAGCGCAAAGGCTACCGTTGTTCGCGACAGGCTCTGCATATAGCGGGCGCAAAGCTCCCAGAAGGAAGCGTCGTCGTTTTCAAGTTGTTCCGTTAGTTGTTTCATGTCGAGGGGGTATAACTCTTCCACTTTGTTGAAAAAGAATTTGTCCGTATCCGGAGGTCTCTTTATGGGCGAGTCGTCGCGGCAAAAGCTTTCGTATATGTTTTCGTACAGAGAGAAAGAGAAATGCCAGGCGAAGGATATACGTTGAGGCGTTTTGAGTTCCTCGTCCAATGCCGCCTTCTTCTCCTTCCGCAAGGATGTAAGGTAAGCGGCCGTTTTCTTGAAGTGATGCTGCTTCAGCCGGGTATTGCCGTCCCTTTCCTCACGGATAAATTTCTCATAGCAAAGCGTCGAGGAGTAAAACATCGTGAGCAGTAATTCCTTATTATCGGCAAAGGAGCCTTGGGGAGAGACAAAAGACTTTTCGGCGGTTCGAACAACTTTTGTCCAATCGTCTACCAATCCTATATACGTAAGTTGGTGTTTCTCTTCTTCTTTTAGTAGTATTTCTTTTATATACATCTCCAAATTGTGTATATCGTAAACGTTCGTTTTCGCTATACAAAACCGAGGGGGGAAAGGGAAAATCATAAAGTGCACTTAATGAGTAAAAAAGATGGAAGGGGTATATGCGAAATGTTGAGAAAATACCTACTTTTGGCGTGTAATAAAAACGAACGTTTAAATTACACCTCCGCACGCCCTAAATACCTGATTTTCCGAACTGAAGTATAGACCCCACGTTGTTTATCCCCTACCGTCCGATTGCGCTTTTACCCCCCGGAGGAGAAACGATACAAAAACGAACAGACTTGTCCGCTATTGAACAGTGACGAGTTTGGAGTTTTGCTAACAATCAACGCATTAGTGTTCCGGCATGGTATTTGTCTCCGGGCTGGCAACATACAAATCACGAAGATGGACAGGGAAATATCAAAAGAAGTACGGCGAAGGGAGCGATGGAAACAAATCGCTAAAGCGGTAGCGGGTGCAGGGGCGGCCGTTGTGGCGATAGGATTACTCATTTCCTTACTGCAAACCGGATTGTATCGCCGGGACCTTAGACTGTATACCGTAGACCGGGGAAGTATTGACGTGTCGGTAAGCGCTTCGGGAAAGGTAACGCCGGCTTTCGAGGAGATTATTAACTCGCCTATCCATTCGCGTATCCTGGAAATATACAAGAGAGGAGGAGATTCGGTAGACCTGGGGACGCCTATCCTCAAATTAGACCTGCAAACAGCCGAAACGGATTACAATAAACTTCTCGACGAAGAACAAATGAAGCGTCTGCAGATAGAACAGTTGCGCGTAATGAGCCAATCCGAACTCTCCGAAATGGAAATGAAACTGAAAGTGGCGCGCATGGAGCTGAATCGAAAGGAAGTGGAGCTGCGTAACGAACGCTACTTAGACAGTCTCGGCGCCGGAACGGCCGATAAGATTCGACAAGCCGAACTGAGCTATCAGGTTGGCGTACTTCAGCTAAACGAAGACGAACAGAAATACATCAACAAACAAGCCATCGCCGCCGTAGACCTCCAGGTAAAGGAATTGGAATTAAATATCTTCCGAAAGAGCTTGGCCGAAACGCGCCGAACGCTCGAAGATGCCCGCATACGCTCGCCCCGAAAGGCTATCCTTACCTATGTACACAGCGAGGTAGGAGCGCAGATTCAGCAAGGAAGCCGGGTGGCCATCGTGTCGGATTTGTCGCACTTTAAAGTGGAGGGCGAGATTGCCGATACCTACGGCGACCGTATAGCGCCGGGAAGCAAGGCGGTGGTGCGGATAGGAAACGACAGGCTAAACGGCGTAGTGAGCGACGTTACGCCCTTGTCGCGCAATGGGGTTATTTCCTTCAGCGTACAATTGGAAGAAGACAACCATCGTCGCCTCCGCTCCGGACTTAAAACAGACGTGTATGTAATCCATGCCGTTAAAGACGAGGCGCTTCGTCTGGCCAATGGCTCGTATTATACGGGAAAAGGAGAGTACGAATTGTTTGTGCTGAGGGGAAACCAACTTATCAAACAAAAGGTACAATTGGGCGACAGCAATTTCGAATACGTGGAAGTCGTGTCCGGACTCGAAGCCGGCGACGAAGTAGCGGTTTCGGATATGACAAACTATAAGGAGAAAAACAAAATACAGATTAAATAAATAAAATGGAGATAGACGTATGATAAAACTAACAAACTTACAGAAAATCTACCGTACCAAAGAGATAGAAACGGTAGCTCTCGACAGTGTGAATATCGAAGTGAAGGCAGGAGAATTTCTCTCCATCATGGGACCTTCCGGGTGCGGCAAGTCTACGCTGCTGAATATTATCGGCCTGCTCGACGCCCCTACAACAGGACAGGTGCAAATCAACGGCATCGAAACCGGACAGATGGGCGACAAAGCCCAGGCGGCTTTCCGAAACCGGCAGTTGGGATTTGTTTTCCAGAGTTTTCATCTGATACATTCGCTCAACGTGCTCGACAACGTGGAGCTGCCCCTACTCTACCGGAAGGTTGCCGCCTCGGAACGCAAAAAGAAAGCCTTGGACGTACTCGAAAAGGTGGGGCTGAGCCATCGAACCAAACACTTCCCCTCCCAGCTATCCGGCGGACAATGCCAGCGTGTGGCCATCGCACGGGCTATCATAGGCAATCCGCAAATTATTCTGGCCGACGAACCTACCGGCAACCTCGACAGCAAAATGGGTATCGAAGTGATGGATATCCTCCATACGCTCAACAAAGAAGACGGAAGAACCATCGTGATGGTTACGCACAACGAACAGCAGGCTAAACAAACCCACCGTACCATCCGCTTCTTTGACGGACGGCAAATACAGTAAGCCGCCATGTACCTCCAATACATCAAACAAGCCCTGTACAGCCTGCGCGAGAATCCCTTGGTTTCTCTCCTCACCGTCTTGGGCACGGCCCTCTCCGTGGCCATGATTATGGTATTGGTCTTGATTTATCAAACCCAAACGGCTGCCTATGCTCCCGTGTCCAACCGGGGGCGTATCCTCTACATCACCGAGATAAAAGGAGAGATGATTAACGCCACCCCGCAATGGCATTCGTCGCTGGGGAGTCGCGTTGTGCGGGAATGTTTCTACCCGATGCAAACGCCGCAAAAGATAGCCGCCGCCGCCAAT
The DNA here is from genome assembly GCA_031284375.1 of Tannerellaceae bacterium. Lineage (GTDB taxonomy): Bacteria > Bacteroidota > Bacteroidia > Bacteroidales > Tannerellaceae > DFXE01. Next base: position 14,359 of record JAISZY010000134.1, read on the forward strand.
GCCGCAGACCAGATGCGCGCCTCGTCGCCCGGAGTAAAGCGGGTGAGAGACGCCAACGTGCGCGCCGTTGACGCCGCCTTCTGGCAGGTCTTCGACTTCCGCTTCCTTGCCGGCGCGCCGTTTACCGAAGAAATGTTCCGCTCCGCTACGCCCGTCGTCGTGGTGAGCGAGGCGCTGGCGCGTACTTTTTTCGGACAAACCGATGCGGTAGGCCAAACCCTTAGCTTAGACTTTGTAGACTATACCATCGTTGGCGTGGTAAACAACGTAAGCGAAGCCGTGCAGGAGGTGTACGCCGAAGCATGGACGCCCTATACCCTGCATCGCGAAATTATGAACAAAGACGGCGCCGAAGGCATCTGCAACCGCCTTTGCCTGTACCTGCTGGCAGAGTCTACCTCACACTTTGACGACATCCGCCGGGAATGTACGCAGCGATTGGAGGCCTTCAACGGCGGACAGAAAGAATGGAAAGCCACCATCTGGTCGCAACCCCTTACCTCCACCCAACGCATGTTTTACAATACGTCGGAAAGCCGCATGAGAGGCGTTTTTTCCGGTATGCTCCTGCTCGCCCTGATGTTCTTTTTCCTTCCCGTATGCAATTTGCTGGGCATCGTCTTCTCGCAGATACGAAAACGAGGGCCGGAAATAGGCATCCGCAAAGCGTTTGGAGCTACGAACCGAACGATTGTGGCGCAAATCCTGTGGGAAAACCTTTTCGTGACTCTTCTGGGGGGACTTACGGGCTTGTTGCTCTCTTTTCTGTTCTTTTACCTCACCAAAGACAGTCTTTTGGAACGACGCGACGTAACCCTGCAAGCCGGGATGATGCTACAACCCTTTCTTTTTCTTACGGCCATAGGCGTATGTTTGCTCATTAACTTAGCCGCCGCCGGGATTCCCGCCCGGCGCATGGCGCGTACAGCTATCACCGATTCGTTGAACGATTATTTGGAATAATTATGATAAAACAAATCTTCAAACAGATATGGACCGAGCGACGCCGTAATCTCTGGCTGCTCCTCGAACTAACCGTCGTTTATTTTTTCCTCCTCGTCATGGCCGATTTCCTTTGGATACGCCTCAAGAACTATACCGAGCCGCTGGGATTCGACATAGAAAACACCTTTCTGCTGAAACTCAAATTGCTCGAGCCGAAGGCCGCCGCCTACGTGGCGCCGGAAAATACAACGGCCTCGCTGCCCGAACAAATCGCGGCATTGACGGACCGCATCCGCCGGTATCCGGACGTAGAAACCCTTTCCCTCTCCATTTTTGCCTCTCCCTATCCCCATGGAGGGTATTGGAATGAACTGAGAAGCGATACCACGGTGCGGGGTGAAATCATGCAGGGAAGAAATGTGACGCCGGATTATTTCGATGTGATGCGTATCCGCACGCCCAAGGGCGAACCGCTGCGCGTGGAGAACCGCGAGGAGATTCTGTCCATCGTTGTGACCGAAGACGTAGCCCTGAAGTATTTCGGCAGCGCCGAAGCGGCCATAGGGCAGGTGATGTACAGCGAAAATTCCTTGGAACCGCTGCGCGTGGCGGCGGTTTGCTCCTACTTTAAGAACCAGGAGTTCGAACCCTACCGGCCTAATTTCTTCGACGTGATGTCGCCCGTCAAGATGGAAGAACACTTCGAGCGCATCGACCTCTCCTCCATCGACCTCTTAGTGCGCGTGCATCCCGGCCGGGCAAATCATTTTGCCGGGAACTTTAAAGAGGAGATGGGCGAGCTATTGCAGGTAGACAATCTGTACGTATCTTCCGTCGTTCCCTCTTCCCAGCTTCGCGACGGCGTAGTAGGCCAGGCCCTGCGGGGGGAGATCCGGCAGATGGGCTATGTGTCTCTCTTTGTACTTATCACGGTGTGCCTGGGCGTATTCGGTACGTTTTGGCTACGCACCTGGCAGCGACGGGGAGAAACGGGTATCCGGATGGCTATGGGGGCTTCGTCCGCTACCATCCGGCGGTGGCTGGTAGCGGAAGGGCTTTGTCTGATGGCCATCGCCTTGCCGCCGGCGCTTCTGGTGTATTTCAATCTGCTCAGCGCCGAGGTGCTGGACGTTTGGCGATTGCCGTTTAATGTAACCCGCGTTGGCGTGGCTACATTCGCATCTACGTGTGTGATGGGCGTTGTTATCCTGGGCGGCGTTTTGCAACCGGCGCGCCGGGCTTCCGCTCTCTCGCCGGCCGAAGCCTTGCAGTATGAGTAAGGCGTTGCGTAATCATTATTAAAATTCAATTCTTATGTATATACAATATATTAAACAAGCTTGGAACTTGCTTCGGCAAGAGAAACTTTTCAGTTCCATCTATATCGTTGGTACGGGGCTTTCCATTACTATGGTGATGGCGTTGTCTATCATCTTCTACATCCGGATAGCGGATGTGTATCCGGAAACGAACCGGAGCCGCACGCTGCTGGCCAAGAGCGTAAATGAAGTGGGCGGCGCCATGGGTAACAGCTCCGCGCCGCTTTCCTGGCAGTTGATTGAATCCTGCTTCCGTCCGCTGGAACGTTCCGGGGCGACGATTAGCGTTACCGTCCGGAACTTCAACGAAGATTTTTTTGTGCAACCGGAAGGGAGCGCCTTGCAATGGCCCGTCACGGTAAAATTTGTAGACGATGCCTTCTGGAAGCTCTTTCCCTTCCGCTTCCTCGACGGCCAAGCCTTCGGACGGGCCGAATGGGAATCGGGCGTACAGACGGCGGTGATTGCCTCGTCGCTCTCGCGGCGGCTTTTTGGCGACGACCACGCGGTGGGGCGTTACGTAAGTCTTAACTTCCATCCCTACCGTGTGTGCGGGGTGGCGGAAGACGCCTCCTTCCTCACCCCCAGGTCGTATGCCCAGTTGTGGATTCCGTTCACGGCATCGTCCGACGACTACCGTAAAGACGTTTGGGGAGATACCGGTTCGTTGGGACGCTTGGAAGCGTATATCCTGGCGCCCTCGGCCGGAGACGTAAACCGGCTAAGGGAAGAGGCTGCGGAGAATGTTCGCCGTTATACCTCGCAATACGATCCGGTAAAGATTTCCATGATGGGGCAACCGGATGTGTATTGGAAGAGTACGTTTCGCTACTATTCCAATGAAGAGCCGGACTTTACCCGGCTGCTCCTCACCTATGGGCTGATATTCTTCCTGCTCTTGGCCGTTCCCGCCGTGAGCTTGTCCGGCATGACCGGCTCGCGCATCGAAAGGCGATTGGCCGAGATGGGCATACGCCGCGCCTTTGGAGCTACGCGAGGCATACTGATGCGGCAGATTGTGGGCGAAAACCTTGTCTTCACCCTGCTGGGCGGAGGCCTCGGATTGTTGCTCTCCTACCTGCTGGTAGTAGTGGGCAGGAACTGGATTATGGAAATAGGCGCCTCTACGATTACCGTGCCTCCCGAAGGCTCCAGCATCTTCCTCTCTCCCTCCATGCTGCTCAACGGGACTGTCTTTGGCATCGCCCTGGCGGTATGCTTTCTGCTCAATCTCTTCTCGGCCTTTGTGCCGGCCTGGAAAGCTTCGCGCACCGCCATCGTTCATTCGTTAAACACATAAAAGAACACCTTATGCTGAAATCAATTTGTATCCAACTCTGGAACCGTAGACGTTCCAATACCACCCTCCTTGTGGAACTTGTGTTGGTCTTTTGCCTCGTGTGGTATATGACGGACTACCTTTTTGTGTACCTCTACAACACGCGCATCCCCAATTACCGGAATATAGAACATACCTGGCGATTGAATGTGACGCTATTTCCGGAAAACCATCCCGAATATCTCCCGGCCGAGAACGAACCCGAAGCGCTCGAAGCCCATTACCGCCGCATCCTGCAGGCCGTGCACAACCATCCCGGCGTAGAAGCCGTAGCGGTGTGCGACCAATATTCTACGCCGGAAAGCGGCAACTACCGGGGTGGCGGTTTCTACCCGGAGGGCGATACCTCGCGCATGGCGTCCGGACAGATGATAAGCTTCTATCCGCAGGAAGACTTCTTCCGCACATTCCGTTACAGCAGGCAGGAAGGAAGCGAACCGGTGTCGGTGGCCGATTTCGATTGGGGCGACCCGCAGGCCATCGTAATCAGTCGCTCGGTAGCGGAAGAACTCTTTCCGGACCGGGAAGCCGTAGGGAAAGCCATCCTCCGGCAGTCGTATTACGAGGCAGACAGCATAGGTCTGCGCCACGTGGTAGCAGGCGTGATAGACGACACGAAGCGTTTCGCCTACAATCGCCCCCAGCGCAACTTTTATCTGCCGATGACTTTGACCCACATAAACGATTACCGCATAGCGGCGATATCCGTCCGCAGCAACGCCTCGACGCCCGACGCCATATTTCTCGAAAACTTCCGCCGGGAAATGAGCCGCTCGCTCCGGGTGGGGAACTTTTACCTGAAAAACATCGTCTCCTACGCCACGCTGCAAGAGGACATAACCCGCGCCTTTGGCATCACCGGCCAGATACGCACCCGTTTGTACCTGATGATATTCTTTCTGCTCAACATCCTACTCTGTACGATGGGCACGTTTTGGTATCGCGCCAACCAGCGACGCGGCGAAGTAGGATTGCGCAAAGCCTTGGGAGCGACGAATGAGTCGATTTTCCGTTCATTTTTGCTCGAAGGCCTATGTCTTTTGGCCGTTGGCGGAGCGATAGCGATGCTCATAGAGCTGCAATTTGTCCGCGCCGGTCTGATAGAGACGATGGGACAGCGTCCGGACATGCGTCACTACCTGCCGGACCGCATGTTACCGCGATTCCTGATAACAAATTTTCTTTCCGCCTGTCTGCTGTCGGTTGTCATTTTGATATCCGTATGGTTACCCGCCCGCAAGTCTGCCGCCCTTTCCCCTTCCGAGGCATTGGCAAGCAACGAATAATCGAACAATACCTGTTCCTCGACCAAAATAGTCCTCCCTTACAAAGACGGGAGGACTTTTTTTCTTGGCGAAACCCTCCCTTACAAAGACAGAAGGACTTTCTCGCGCGG
>JAISZY010000049.1 GCA_031284375.1 Tannerellaceae bacterium
GAGAGTTCTCTGAATTTCTTGGAGAGTTCTCTGAATTTTCCGGAGAGTTCTACACGTCGCACGGAGATCTCATGTAAACGCTTGTAAATCGGATTAATAATCGAGTATATCGCTGTACAACTCTCTCAGCCGTTTCCTGAGATGCACAACGGCGTAATGTTTGCGAGACAACAATGTATTGACGCCAATGCCCATGCTTTCGGCTATTTCCTTTGCCGGTAATCCGTCTAATTCCATAAGTTCGAATGCCTCCCGCTGCTCGGCAGGCAGCTCGGAAAGAGCCAGGGCGATCTCCTGCCGGATGAGCGACCTCAGATATTCTGTTTCGGGTGTTGCCGGTTGGCCGGCGTTGCAGAAAAAGATTTCAGGCCTTTCTTCCGGCAAGAAGCCCTCTTCGTCGTACCCGAAGGCGGGAAGTTCTTCCTCCCGGCGTTTTTTCCATGTATTGATAATTGCATTCCACGCTACGCGGTAAAGCCACGCCGAGACTTGCTCGATGGGATTCATGGCAGTATCGACCGTTCTGACCAGTTGGTAAAAAACATCCTGCAGAATATCTTCCGTATCTTCCGCATTGCTAATCCGTTTACGGATAAAAGATTGAAGTTGAGGGCGATATGCTGCGATCAGCTTGCCGAGGTTTTCCCTGTTTACCATCGTTGCGTTAGTCGTTCTTTTCGGATTTTTTTTCGTCGGAGAAAAGAGCGTTGAAATGATCGAAACTATGATGGAAATGCCGGCGACGGATAAATTCTTCTCGTTCTTCGGGCGTCCATTTCCGCCATTTATCGTGGAGATATGGTTTAAGATGATAGCTTCCCCATATCTTGCCGCCGCCTATGGAACCGCCGAACAAAATACGGCACAACGCAAATAAACCCAATGCTTGCCCGAAATGGAGGACAGGCCAACCCCAGATAGCCGGCGTCAACCAGTTCCACAGCCACATGACAACTGCTCCAATGCCGGCAACGATCGCCAGCCCAAATAATAGGTGCATGATAATATGAAACGTTTTCATTCTAAATTGTTTTTTAAATTGTTATTGATTACATGAACTAACTCGATCGCTCGCTCCGGACAGTTTACAATACATTTGCCGCATTGCGAACAATGTTCCTGCCTGCAGGCTGTTGCATATATTTTGCCGTAAACGGAAACCATACTCAATACCCTGTGCCGGCATATTTTCGCGCAGCGCATACATCCCACGCATTTTTCGGAAGCGATATAGAGCACTTCGCGGGATTGCTTCCAAAAGCCATTTCTATTCCACATCATACGTTTGTTTTATACATTCTACATATGTAGACAAACGAGGGCGGGAAATATTTTATACGAACAAGAAATTGATCTTTTATTTCATTTCCAACTCCACTTGGTTCTATCCCGGCGACAAGGAGCGTTAAAATTACGATGTTTTGCCCTGATCTTGTTTGCAGACGCTGCAATGAGGTAAGGAATACCTACATGTAGGTACGTGGCAGGCGAGAAAATAGCGATGAATAGCGATTGTCGCCCAATACCCTCTCGTCTATATTTGTGGGCTGTTAAAAACAACAAAGATTTAATGAAAAACGTATTCATCATTTTTTTTCTCTGCGGATTGTCCGGCGTGGCTACAAACCTTGGGGCGCAATCTTCCCGTCTGCAGATGGGCGGTTACGGCGAGGCTGTGGCGCAACGTATGTTTTATAGTGATAACGTGGAACGTTACCGGTATCCGGAAAGTAATAAGGACGCGACTCACGGACGTTTCGACCTCCCCCACGTGGTTTTTTACCTCAGTTACGACTTCGGGCACGGATGGAAGGTCTCTACCGAGGTAGAGTTCGAGCATGGCGGAGCAGGGTCTACCGTAGAGATAGAGAATGAAGAGACCGGAGAATACGAAACCGAAGTGGAAAAAGGAGGGGAGGTCGCCCTCGAACAGTTTTGGATTGAAAAAACGTTTTCGAACGCCCTCCACTTCCGCATGGGACACATCATCGTACCCGTAGGGCTTACCAACCAGTACCATATGCCGACGGAGTTCTTCTCCGTGCTCCGTCCCGAAGAAGAAGCCTCTATTTTACCTTGCACCTGGCACGAAACGGGTATCAGCGTATGGGGGCGTGTCCCTGCATGGCGCTATGAAGCGCAGTTTATCGCCGGCCTCGACGCCGAACGGTTCGGCAATGCCAACTGGATTCAGGGCGGTTCGGTTTCTCCCTACGAGTTTACGATTGCCAATAAGTACGCCGGAGCTTTTCGGGTAGACAACTATTCGGTACGGGGATTGCGCATAGGGCTGAGCGGATATTTCGGCTTCAGCGCCAAAAATAGCCTGAAGGCGGAGCGTTACGTCTATACTTACGAAGACGCAAACGGTGTTGCGCACCGGGAAGACGTCAACGGCTCGGTGAGTGTCGGCGCTTTAGACGCCGTATACGACGATCATCATATTCTGGCGCGTACCAATGTACTGTACGGGCATCTGGGCGATTCGTATACTATTTCGCGCGTAAACAGCAAACTGCCGTCGGCAAGTCCTTCGCCGCGCACAAATGTGGCTTCGGATGTGTTGAGCTGGTATGTGGAAGCCGGTTACGACCTCATGTCGTTTTTCCCCGGACGCAAGTACAAGGCCGACAAACTCTACCTCTACGGGCATTACGGTTATTACGATTCGATGTATAAGACGGCCGCAGGCATCACTGCCAAGGAATGGTGCGAAAAAAGGATTATCAGCGTAGGGCTGAATTATTTTCCGCTGAAAGAAGTAGTTGTCAAGGCCGAATATGCCTTCCGCCAGTTCAAAGCGCCTTTCAATCAGGAGCCGACGCTCTCCCTGGGCGTAGCTTATTCGGGGCTTTTCTTATGAATCAAAAAAACGAATACAGTATAATTTAAAAATAACAGACGAATTATGAAAAGGTCCTTCAGGTATTTATTGTTTGGGCTGGCCGCCATCATGATGGTTGCAGTCGTTTCTTCCTGCGAAAAAGATAGTGGTGGAAACACGGGAGAGGAGAACAATGACAAATTGTTTGAATCCATTCTCAAGGTTTATGTAGAAACAACGGTTGTTCCTACGTACAAATCCTTAGCCGAAGCGGCGCTCGAAATGCGGGCGGCTAACGAAGCGCTGAAAACCAATCCATCGAATGAAACTATGCAGGCAGCCTCCGACGCCTGGATGAAAGCCCGCGTAGCCTGGGAAATAAGTGAAGCCTTCCTCTTCGGGCCTGTTGGAGAGCAAGCGCTGGATATAGACGGACATATCGACTCGTGGCCGTTGGAGCGCGACCAGATCGACGCCGTACTTGCCGACGGAGCGCTCGGGCTGACCGGCGAGGAAGCCTGGCAGATGGATGCCGAAGTTATTGGATTCCACGTAACGGAATACTTGCTCTACCGCGAAGGACAGTCGCGCCCCGTAGCCGACCTCAGCGAAGCGGAACGCAACTACCTGACCGCCGCTACCGATGCGCTGGTGTGGGACTGCGTCCTGGCCTACGTAGCCTGGGTGGGCGAAGAAAATGTATCGGCTGAAATGAAAACGGTCTTCCGCGAAAACCCGGATGTAGTACAGCATCTGGACAACAACCCGCACTACAAGAATTTTGCCAATCGCCTCACTACCAAGGAAGGTTATTCTTCCTGGGGAGCTGCGCTGAGCGAAATAGCCGTAGGCGCTGCCGAAATAGCCGGCGAAGTAGGGGCTACCAAGATAGCCGCCCCTTATGGAGACCAAAGGACGGAAGACGTAGAATCATGGTATAGCTGGCACTCGCTGGACGATTACCAGAACAACATCCACAGTATTAAGAATGCTTATCTGGGAGGCGTTAACGACAATTCGCGCCAATCCGCCACCCTGAGCGCTTATCTGGCCAAAGAAAACGCTGCCTTGGATAAGGAAATTAAGGCGAAGATAGACGACTGTCTGAGCAAGATTGCCGCCATCGGCAAAGATGGTAAATCGTTCTACGAAGTGGTGCGCGACCAAACCAATAAGGCCGAGGTAGACGCCGCCGAAGATGCTTGCATCAAGCTCCAGACCTTGTTCGACTCCGTTGTCGCCTCTTTGGAATAAAAAGAATATAATAACGCCGGGAAAACAGTGTAGGCGCGTATATCGCTTGCACTGTTTCTATAATTTTAAGATATGAAAAAAAACAGTTTGCTTATTAGCATGATAACGTCGCT
>JAISZY010000054.1 GCA_031284375.1 Tannerellaceae bacterium
GGCGACGTCTTTATGGGTTCCTTACAAACGGGAACCAGCTACGGTAACTTGGCCATGACCCTGGAAGGACGCGAAACCGGTTTGATATTCGAAGGCGTAACCAAAGAAGGAGCAGCCAACAGCAAAACCGTAGACGCACAGTCTTACTGGAGCAAACTCTCCGGCATAACCGAAGCCTTTATGTACGACGCTACCAATGCACGCCTGCGCGAAGTAAGCCTGGGCTATACCGTTCCGCGCAACCTGTTGGCTAAAACCCCGTTCACTTCTCTGAAGGCCAGCTTAGTAGCCCGCAACCTGTTCATGATATACAGCAAAACCGAAGGTTTCGACCCAGAAGCCGGCTTCAGCAACAACAGCAAGACGCAAGGCTACGAATTTGGCTCGATGCCAACGATGCGGAGTATTGGATTCAACATAAATGTATCATTCTAAATAAACACCGATATGAAATCATCAATAATAAAAACAGCCTCCCTTTGCTCCATGCTTCTGTGGGCAATAACAGGATGCGACCTGACGGATATTAATGTAAACCCCAATCAACCAACCGCCGATGTAAATTATAATTTCGACGAAGCACGGTTGGCCGGCGCTTTCCGGGGCACAGTGCCGGTGATGGAAGGAGACGACGAACAGCGCGTCAAATCGCTCATCATAGACTTTTACGCCCAAGTCCTCGACGGAGGAGGCTACGATACGAAGAACTACCTGTCGAACGAAGACTGGAACCAGCGTATGTACCGCCGCGTACAGTCAGCCGTTTCGGGTTTGAACATCGTCATCCGCAACTTGGCGGATAAAGAAGCCGAGTTTGCCAAAACCATCGCCGTGGCAAAAATATGGCGCGTATACGTACAAGCTCAGGGCGTAGACTATTTTGGCTCGATACCTTTTGCCAAATACACAGAAATAGAAAACAATCCTCCCTACAAATCGGTAGAAGAATCTTACACCGAATTCTTCAAAGAATTAGACGACGCGGTAGATTTGCTGGGCAAAGGAACGAGCGATGTGTTCAACTCAGCCTCGTCCGACATTGTATACCAGAATGACGCCTCCAAATGGCGGAAGTTTGCCTCGTCACTACGCTTGCGCTTAGCCATGCGCCTGTCTGAAGCCAACGAAAGCAAATGCAAGGAAGAAGTAGCCAAAGCGATTGCCGAAGGCGTGATGGAGAGCGCAGCCGATAACGCCTACGTACCTCCCCGTGCCGACGGAGGCTGGGGAGCCGACTACAACTACACCATGTTCCAGATTACCTGGTCGGGGCCGCTGGTGATGTCTTCCTCTTTCGAAAAACTGGTGGAAGGCATCGGTGGTATCGCCTGGGAAGGCTCGGCAGTGAACCAACGCGCCGTGTGGGATAACAAAGCCGCGGAAGAAAGAGTAGACGCAAACTACAAACATCCGGCGCAGATAGACCCGCGCGCTACCGTGATGTTCGACCCGCCCTACGCCAAACCGACTACAAACGCCGCTTACGGCAACGCCTGGAAAGGACTGACGCCCGGATTATCGGCCTCTGAACGGGGAAAAGACGAATACAACCGGAATTACTATCCCGAACTGGGTGTCTTGTTCAAGAACGGAGCGCCCTACAAGAGCCGTCCCTACGACGTCTTCCTCTACGAAGAAGTTTGTTTCCTCAAAGCGGAAGCTTTCCTGCGCGGCTTTGCTGCAGGCGATGCTAAGGCCGAGTACGAAAAAGGCGTACAAGCCTCTTTCGCTACCTGGGGCGTATCCGGCCATGCAGTTACGTATCTGACGTCTACTGCCAAGAACGTGGCAGGAACAAGCGCCGCCTTCAGCGATACCGAAGGCCCCGGCAATACGCAGCTCGAAAAAATCATTACGCAAAAGTATCTCTCACTCTTCCCCGATGTGTCGATGGAAGCCTGGAACGACAAACGCCGGCTCAACCTGCCGCGTATGGATGTACCCGCTTCGCGCAATGAACTGCTGTACAACAACAGCGATAAAGATATCCGGAAGTCTGCCAACTTCATCAAGCGTGTGCAATACCCGCAGAACGAAATACAGGTAAACAAAACGGAATACGATAAAGGCGTCTTGCTCCTGGGCGGACCCGACGTTGTATCCACACCGATCTGGTGGGATAAAAACGCTAACTATTGCACTTCCGTCGAATAATCTTATTCGGGAAGTTTATATCAAACGTAGAGTATGCGGCTTACGGGCCGCATATTTCTACGTTTTTCTATTTGTTGTCCGGCCCGAAATCAGTCGAAAATACTCTGCAGGATAGAAAGGGATTTTATTTCGGAAATTTCCGGTAAATGAAGGCGGTAATAAGTGATCATCTTGTTGAGGATATTGACTCTGTCTTGGCGCGAAAAGGCATAGAGTGACATGTTTTTGTAGCTAATCCGGAACAGGCTGGCAAATATCCGGCTCTCATCCTTATCCAGATAATGCGTGTGCAGAGGCGGACAAGGAGAGAAAACGCCATTCTGCATATCGAACCAGGCGCCGTCCTGATAGGAACCGAAGTTAGGGAAAAAACCCAGATAGCCGAGCAGATGAAGCAGGAATACTAAGTGAAAATTAGCTATACCTTCACGGGTATCTTCAAGCAAATGTATCGAATGATACAGGAAGTCGAACAAACGAGAGTCCGGCTCCGTCTCTTTCAATACGCGGTAAAGCACCTCGGCAAGGAATAAAGCCAGGGAGCTCTTCACCGGATCGAAAAACAAGCGATTGAGCGGAAAACAAAGTTTGGCCTCGCGTAATCGGTGAATGTCCCGTCCAGGTCGATGAACCATTTCCATATCAATGACGGAAAACGGCATAAACAAGGCGCTGGGAAGCGGGTTTTTCTTCCCTTTGTTCCGAGTTACCAAACAAGACGTCCGTCCAAATAATTCTGTATATATATGTACAATAAAACCGGCGTCGTTGTAAGGAATCGAATGTAAAACGACGCCCCGTGTTTTGCTCAACATACCTTTTTCATCTTAGCAAATTTATTTCCTGCCAAAATCGGCCGGTATCTCTCCCCATTCAGCGGTTTCCCACTTCAGGAT
>JAISZY010000072.1 GCA_031284375.1 Tannerellaceae bacterium
TCGACGACTACCTGGGACTGCCTTACTCCAACGATATGTGGCCCGTAGACTATGCCGGAAACCAGGTAACGCCGGCGTCTAATCTGCCGAACAAACTCCGGCACCCGCCCCTCCCGCTCCTGGACGGCAACGAGAAGATTCGGGAACTCCACACGCTGGACGACCAAGCCGAACTTACCTCCCTCTATACCGAGAGAGCCGTCCGGTTTATCGAAACAAACCGGCAGAAGCCCTTCTTCCTCTATATCGCCCACTCGATGCCCCATGTGCCGCTGGCGGTTTCCAACAAATTCAAAGGCAAAAGCCGGCAAGGTCTCTATGGCGACGTGATGATGGAAATAGACTGGAGCGTGAAACAAATCATGGATGCGCTCCAACAGCAGGGCTTGGAGGAGAATACCCTCCTTGTCTTTACTTCTGACAATGGTCCCTGGGCTAATTTCGGAAATCACGCCGGCAGTAGCGGAGGACTCCGCGAAGCGAAAGCCACCACCTTCGAGGGCGGACAGCGCGTGCCCTGCATCATGAAGTGGAAAGGCGTCATCCCCAACGGCGCCGTATGCAATCAATTGGCCTCCGCCATCGACCTCCTGCCTACCTTTGCCGCCATAGCCGGGGCGGCATTGCCCGAAAAAAAGATAGACGGCGTGAACATCCTGCCGCTCCTCACGGGACACGAAACGGCAGCGCCCCGCACGCACTTTCTCTACTATTACGAAGAAAACGACCTGGAAGCCGTGCGCGATGATAATTTCAAACTCGTCTTCCCGCACCGGCACCGCATCTATCTGACGCCCGGAAACGACGGCTATCCCGGTTCAACGGCCGAAGCGGAAACCAACCTCTCGCTCTACGACCTCCGCCGAGACCCCGGCGAACGATACGACGTAAAGGCACTTTACCCCGAAGTAGTGGAACGCCTCCAACAAGTGGCCGAAGAGGCAAGAAAGGATTTGGGCGATAATCTAACACACCGGAACGGACCGAACCGCCGGCCGGCAGGAAGCATACAGCCATGAATAAAACCGTAGCCCCCTTTGCCCAACCGCTCTACGTGATGCTCAAACCCGCCGGCGCCGCCTGCAACCTCCGGTGCAAGTACTGCTACTATCTGGAAAAACGCAACCTCTATCGCGAGGAAAAAAACTTCTTTATGACCGAAGAACTCCTCGAACGATTCATCCGCCAATACCTCGGCGCGCAAACCATGCCCCAGGCGCTCTTCACCTGGCATGGCGGAGAACCGCTCCTGCAACCGCTCGCTTTTTACCGGAAAGCTCTCCAACTGCAAAAAAAATACGCCGGAGGAAGAAAAATAGACAACAGCATACAAACCAACGGGACGCTCCTCAACGACGAATGGTGCCGTTTCCTTGCCGATAACCATTTCCTGGTGGGCATTTCCGTAGACGGCAGTCAGCCGATGCACGACAAATATAGACGAATGCACGGCGGAAAACCCACTTTCCACCAGGTAATGAAAGGCATCGCGCTGCTGAAGAAACATCGCGTAGAGTTCAACGTCATGGGCGTGGTGAACAACCATAACGTAGACTTCCCCCTGGAGTTTTATCGTTTCTTTAAACAAATCCAGGCCAACTTCATCCAATTCTCTCCCATAGTGGAGACCCTCCACGGACAGCCGGCGCCCTGGAACGTTCCCGCCGGGAAGTGGGGTAACTTCCTCATTGCCATCTTCGACGAATGGGTGCGGAAGGACGTGGGAACGTATTTCGTCCAATATTTCGACGCCACGCTGGCCAACTGGACCGGCGTTCCGCCCGGCGTTTGCACCTTGGCCAAAACCTGCGGACATGCGGGGGTGATGGAGTTCAACGGCGATGTGTATGCTTGCGACCACTTTGTTTTTCCGGAACACAAATTGGGCAACATTTACTCCCGGACATTGGTCGAAATGATGTATTCCGAGAAACAACTCCGCTTCGGCGCCAACAAGTACAACGCCCTCCCCTCCCAATGTTTGCAATGCGAATACCTTTTTGCCTGCCACGGCGAATGTCCCAAAAACCGAATCGCAAAAACCGAATCGGGCGAGGCCGGCCTGAATTACCTCTGCGAAGGCTATCATACATTTTTCCGCCACGCGGCTCCCTATATGGACTTTATGAAGAAGGAGCTGATAGCCCAGCGTTCGCCCGCAAACGTGATGCGGAATTTTTAATATTTGTTATTTTTTACATTTCCCGGCTATAAAGATAACCGCTTCATAGTGAGCGGGAAATTTATGTCCCAGAGAAATAAATTTTTCCAGCCAGAGAAATAATTTTCTCCAGCCAGAGAAATTTATTTTCCCAGCCAGAGAAATTTATTTCCCTCGCAGGAAAGAATAAAGATGTGAAAGATAATTTATTTTTTGTGGGATATGTGAAAATTTTTAAGCCTCAAGCGCTACCACGGTGATACCGGCGCCGCCCAATTGCACCTGTTCGTCGTGAAAACGGGCAATGCCCTCCACGCCCCGGAGGTAGTCGCGAATCAATTGCCGGAGCGCCCCGGAGCCGGTTCCGTGCAGGATACGCACGGGGGATGCGCCCACCAGAATCGCGTCGTCGATATAATAGACAACGGCCTGCAAAGCCTCGTCGCCCCGCATACCTCTTACGTCCAATTCCATCTTGAAACGCAGCTTTCTATCCCTCATTTCATCGGCCAAGCGGCCATACGGAAACGTATTTTTCCGCGCCTCTTCCCTCACCGCCTCGCGGCTGAGCTTTGCCAATCTCTCCGCCTCCACGCAACTTTTCGCCACGCCGAAGGCCACGGTAATCTGTTTGTTCTGCACCTTGAGTACGTGACCCACAGAGGTTTGTCCCTTGAGCCGTACTTTGTCGCCCACGCGAATTTCTTTATCGGCCAATGCCGCGGGAGCAGGCTTAGGTTTCTTGTTCGCGTCGGTCAGGACGGCCGCCTTAAACTCGTCCAACGCCTTTCTCGCCCGCTTGGTTTGTTCCTTTCCCGCCTGCGCTTCTTTTATCTCCCGGATGGTATGTTCTATCTTCACATTGGCCTCGGCCAGAATACGTTGAGCCTCTTCTTTGGCCTGGCGCAGCATCTCTTTCCGCTGCCCGGCCATTTCCTGCAAATCTTGCTCGTAGCGGTTGGTCAGTTCTTCCAACTTTTTTTCCTGCCGATGCACCTGTTGGCGTTTCGTTTCCCAGTAGCGTTTATCCCGGACGATGTCTTGGAGGTATTTATCGAGGTGGATATAATCTTCGCCCACCGTTTGGGAGGCATCGGCGATAACGTCGTCCGGCAATCCTGTTTTCCGCGCAATTTCGATGGCGAACGAGCTGCCCGGATGGCCGATGGCGAGCCGGAAAAGCGGCTGCATCAGATGTCGGTCATACAGCATGGCGCCGTTTACGATTCCGGGCGTATCTTGGGCAAAATGTTTCAGATTCTGATAATGCGTTGTCACAACGCCAAAGCTTCCCTTGTCGTTGAAGCGCTTCAGCAACGCCTCGGCAATGGCTCCGCCGATACGGGGTTCGGTGCCGCTGCCAAACTCGTCGATGAGGATAAGGGTCTTTTCGTTGCAGTTTTTCAGGAAAAACTTCATGTGAATCAGGTGCGAACTGTACGTGCTGAGGTCGTTTTCGATACTTTGTTCGTCGCCGATATCGATAAAGATGCCGGCAAACAAACCCGTCCGGGAGCGTTCGTATACGGGGATGAGCATACCGCATTGGAGCATGTACTGGAGCAGTCCCACGGTCTTGAGACAGACGGACTTCCCTCCGGCGTTCGGCCCGGAGATAAGCAGCAGGCGATGGTCTCCGCCTAAGAGAATATCCAACGGTTCTACGCTTTTCTTTTGCTTCGAATGCGAGAGATAGAGCAACGGATGTATGGCGCGAATCCAATCCGCCTGTTGTTTGTCTTCCATTTCGGGGCGAATGGCGTTAATTTGTTCGGCAAAGAGGGCCTTGGCGCGGATAAAGTCTATATCGGCCATAAATTCGTACGAATGAAGAAGCTGAGGCGTATGCGGCCGGAGGCTATGCGTAAAGTCGGTTAATATCCGGACGATTTCCCTCCGCTCGTCGCCCTCCAGTTCCCGGATGCGATTATTGGCTTCCACCACGGCTTCGGGTTCGATAAAAACAGTTTTTCCGCTGGCCGATTCGTCATGAACAATGCCGCGTATCTTCCGTTTGAAGGCGGGGGCGACCGGAATCATCAATCGTCCGTCGCGCATGGCGGGGGTTACGTCTTTGTCTACAATTCCATCGGCTTGCGCCGCCCGCAGGATAGACTGGAGGCTGCGCGAGATACTGCTCACGGTAGCCGTTATTTCCCGGCGGATTTGCAGCAGAGCCGGCGAGGCGCTGTCTTTCATTTTCCCGAATTTATCCAGCAAGGCCTCAATGGCGGCGATGATTTGTGGGAAGACCGGCGTTCGTCCGGCCAGAGCGCCGAGGGCCGGATAGGCTGGCTCGTCTCCTTTTTCGGTATGGAAAAAGGAAACAATCTGCCGGATGGTTTGCAGGGAACGCTTGAGGTCGAACAGTTCCTTTTCGTCGAGGTAGGTACCTTCGGGTCGGATTCGGCGGAGCGCATATCGCACGTCGAAGAAATAAGCGGCGGGAAATTCTTTATCTCCCTTCAAGATGCGTACAAATTCGTTTGTTTGGTCAAGTTGTTCGGCTATTCGGCGGAAATCGGCCGAGAAGGTCATTTCCTCCACCCGTTCTTCTCCCAGCGGGCTTAGGCATTTCTCGGCCACGAGCCGGCGGATTTTGTCAAAACCTGTCTTTTGTTCAAAGTCTTGCGGATATATCACGTTTGTTTGGGCTTGTTTTTTATTGAATCGTTACCGTAGTTTCCGTATGGATGGTGGGGCGGACAACGATGGCCATCCTCTCTTTCCCTCTCCGGATATGGAACGTACACGTATTGACGCCCGACGGATTCACATACGGGGCATATTTGTAGAGGTAGGCAAAGACGGCCATATTTTTCGGATTGCGGAGCGCATCGGCCACCTGGGTATAATGAAATTCCTTCCAATACATGCAGAAGCGGAATCCGTTGGCGTCGGTGAACAAGGTTTCCGGATTGCGGAGCGACATGGTCTGCATGATAAATTGTTTGTATGCTGCCGTATATTCTTCGGCCGTACGGTTGAGGTTTTGGTTCTCTATCTTTTCTATCCGGTCTCTCATCCGGATGCCGGCGATATAGGCGGGCGAGTCGAAGTCTACGTCCACGATTTGTTCCAGACGATTGATATCGTAGTTTATGCCCGTATAGTTGTACATTTTCCGGCTCACGAAGAATTGCACGTTCCGGCTATATTTGGCATAGGGATATTGCATGCACATGAGCGGGATATGCGTTTGGGCATAATTTTCCAGACGAAAGGGGGCGCTCATCCATTCGTTGGCCTCACATTCCCAGACAACGCTTCCCGGTTTATGTTGCTTGTCTATGAAACGGATACCCAATTGCAGGATATATTCCGCCATGGTTTCGGCCGTTCCGGAGGGGAGGAAGGGATATTTCTGCATTTGATTGAGCGCGAAGTCATACCGATAAACGGGCAGAGGTTGGGAGAGGCTGTTTTTCGGCGCTTTCACATAATTGGGATTTTTGTTGTAGAGGTAAAAAGTTTCTACAACGATGTCCGGGTTCGCCGCGTTGTACGCCATACCTTTCTTCCTGAGTTCTTTTTCTATGCAGGCATTTATGGTCTCTTCCAGCAGACGGTTGTTTTCGTCTATGGGCGCAAAGGCAAAGGATTTGTATCGGGCAAAGTTTACCGTATCGGTCGATGTCTTAAACGGACAGACAAAGGAGCGTTCGCTTGTGCTTTCGAGGCTATACATGGAAAAGGCCACGGCCAATTGGCTCTCGGTGATGGCGTCTGTCCGTTTGCAATCTTTCTTTACCGTCATGGGTTTGGCGGAATCCGCGAGGTTGGTAACGGTAAGTTTCACTTCATTCTTTTCGGCGGGGTTCAGTTGTTCGGCAATATTTTCGGCGCCCAGCTCTTCCACGGAAGTACCTTCGATGGTTTCGATAATATCGTTCACCTTCAGCCCGGCCTCTTCGGCCGACGAGTAAGGATATACGTTGGTGACAACCGGTTTGCCGTTCCCCCAGTGGGGCGATCGGCTGATGTCATACGTAAATCCCAACCGGCAAACGGTGGATGCAGGACTCTGCGCATTTCCCGCAAAGCTAATCAGCAACAAAGCAGACAATATAAACGGTTTCATATCCATAGCGTTTTTATATCAATGTTTTCTGTCGGGCGAAGGTACGATATTTTGCTTACATCCTAAACCGGGGGCGATATAATGCGGCATATTTGGCCACAAGTTGTATTATTATGCGGAAATCAGTAACAACAAAAGAAATGACATCGGTAAGAATAAAATTCAGGAAATCTGCCATAAGGGACAAGGAAGGAGTCCTCTATTTTCAAATCATCCACAAGCGTAAGGCTAAGTTAATCACAACCCG
>JAISZY010000077.1 GCA_031284375.1 Tannerellaceae bacterium
TCCGTGGGGTCTTTACGATATGCACGGCAATGTTTATGAGTGGTGCAGCGACTGGTATGACGGCAATTATTACAGCACGTCCCCGAGTGACGATCCTACCGGCCCTACCGCAGGCTCCGCCCGCGTGCTTCGCGGCGGCGACTGGAGCAACTACGCTCAGTACTGCCGCTCCGCGTTTCGCTACAACGCCTATCCCGCGTACGCTATCAACGGCGTCGGGTTTCGTGTCGCGGTCGTCCCTTAGGTAAATTCATTTGTCTTAGACAACAAAATAAATTATTAAACTCTTAAAATAAAAAATTATGAACTTAGATTTTCATTATTACGGAACTTATGTGGCTGCCAGTTTGGCTGGCTACACTTTTGCTGAGGCTCAAACAATAGCCCATGCGGCACAATATGTTGATGATTCTGACAATTCAAGACTCAAAGACAGTAGTGGCAATTACTTTATAAAAGATTTTGTACCGGTACCCACAGTACATTCATTTACAGAATTAATATACAATTCTACATTTGCAACCTGGACAACAAAATTTCTTGACGAAGTTTACAGAGTTTGGCCAGTCTTCCATTTTCTGCCGGGAAATTATAACACAAATGGGCAGCATGTGAAAAAATATCAAGGGAAATTAAGCGATGCAGGGATCATTGATGCAAAATGGGAATACGATGATGAGGCAGAAGAACAATTTAAGCTTATGTGTCTGCCAAATAGTATTCTTGTCGAAAAAATGGTTAATGCGTTAAGGCAAGGAGTATCTTTTCAAGAGATAGGGTTAAGGATGCACACATTGGCTGATACTTGGGCACACATGTATTATTCCGGAATTCCGGCATGGTTCAATAATCAAGTCTTGAAATGCGTGCCTCCTGTCGATATAATACCGATCCCCGATACCCCTTATTACAATTCATACACCTATTTAGGACACTGCCGATGCGGTCATAATCCTGATTACCCCTATTTGAAATTTGACTTTATTCCACAATGGCAGTCAAGTAATCCATCCGGTGCATTTATAACAAAAAATAATCCGGTTGATTTTTTGTTTGCCCTAAAACAGCTCGTCGAGGCAATGTCTTGTGTGAAAAATAACAGAGTGTTTCAGAAAGACAAATATGCCGCAATTGATGCAGCTAATGAAGATGTAATCAAGAGGGTGTTAGCATTTAAAGCAGATGATCAAACAGATAAATGGAAAAAAGAAATTCCAAATATAAAATTTAATGGTAAGGCTCTTGAAGTTCCACAGGATTACAATCCGGATAAATGGTTAAATGACTTTAAAAATGCTTCTGTTAAGGCTAATACAAATTATTATAAGTTTAATCTTGCAGCTAGCTATCATCTGAAATTTGTAAAAGATGTACTGAAAGAAGACAGCATATTTCTTGATAATGTTCCTCAAAATCGTGTATTAAGAACTAAAATTAAAAATGCCACAGATTATATTTCTACGGCTGAATATTCCAAATCACCCTGGCCTGCTCCATACCCCACATTAAAGAAACAAGGAGTTCAATTGGAAATCATTCTCCCCAATAATAATAAGCTCAAAAGTGGGGTAAATGTAAAGATTAGAACAAGTGAACAAGGAGATAACTTTGGAGAAAAAGTATACTTAGGGGCATGGGAAACCCCTGCTTTGTACTATTACCTGAAAGATTTCAATATTTTTAAACAGAAATGGACTATCGTACAAGAAGGACTGGATTTGGGACATGAAATTGATTTAGAAAAACCTGTATTGATTAAAAATATTCATTTCAACACAAAACCCTATTTGGCGCCATACTCATATGGAGGTAAGTTGTATCTAACAACTTCTGCAAATAAAACAAGTTGGAATTTGGAACAAATTCAAATACAGGATCAAACGGTTGGCTTCGTGATGATGTTGGATACTTCGGGTTCAATGGATAGTGCAATACCAATGGTTAAAATAGATACTAAGGCATTTCTTGACCAGGCAAAAAAAGGAGATCAGTTCGGCGTAAACCGGTTCAGCAACAATGCGGCATGGGTATATCCAACGAATTCCAAAATCGTTACCATAACATCTTATCCAAGTAAAGAAGTCATGGATGCTAAAACAGAGATCGAAAAACTGTTTTCTCAAAATATGACCAATATGGGGGCTGCCTTATCATTGGGCAATGAAATGATCAAGGGAGCAACAACGAATATTAAAGCGTTTGTTCTTTTGAGTGACGGTGATAGTAATGAGGGGACAGATCCCGATATAGTATTGGGCAGTGAACCACCAATCTATGTTGCAGGCTTAGGTTATATCCTGAGAAAAGAATACTTCGATAGGATGTTGGCAAAGAATCCTAACAGCAGGTATTATCATATTCCTTATGCTAATGATATGATGCAGATATTTAACGAAATAAGAGGTCTTGCGCCAAATTCTTTGCTATCAACTAATTCATTAGACAAAATCCAGGGGAGCGACTATAAGATCATAAAGACAAATGTAGTTACCGATTCCGGCGAAGCACAAATTAGTGTTGTATGGTCAAATAATCAATTCAAATATACCAATGGATATACCAATGGATATAACTTCAATGTAGTTCTTTATGATCCACAAGGAAGAAAAACGGCTCATACACCGGAAATTGTTGATGCCGGATACTGCATTTTCAACTTAAAAGATGCTGTAACTGGCGAATGGTCGGTTTTGATTCAATTTGCATTATCAGGCAAACCCGATGCGTATTGCACCACCGGAGTAGTTCAATTCGGTTCTACAACCGATATGATGCTTACAACACCCAATACTGTCAAACTGGGAGAACCTGTTTCTATCCATGTGAGTTTGACTGACAATGGTGTGCCAATGGAGAATGTAAATATCCATGCCCGAATTGTCCGTCCGCTTATATCTGTAGATAATGCCTTAATTAAGTACGCCGAAGCATTAAAATCCATAAAAGCCAATAACGAATCAATGGTTGATAGCATGGGAGAAGATATTGCAAAACTGGAAACCTTTAGAATGCAAAATCTTCATAAGGGATATATATTTGGCGTAGAGTCATTATTTCAACCGTTGCAGTTATCAGTCAATGGAGATTATGAGTATCTGTTTGAAAACACAAATGAAGCGGGATCATATACTATCGAAGTAGTTGCTTCCGGAACAAACAGAGTAACAGGAAAACCTGTTAGTGCAACTCAAAGAAGATCAGTAATTATTGGATAAAAATAAAATAACGCATGAAAATCAGATTTTTTTCACTGTTAATGCTGGCAGGTATACTTTTATCAGGCGGTTGCTCGCAGGATGACGGCTTGACGGACGGGGGCGACCCGGTAGTGGTGAGCTTCACCGCGGGAATATACGGGACGACTATCCCGGCAGCCAAAAGCGGCACGCGGTCGACAGGGTTCGACGGCGGAGCCGGCAGTATGCAAACAATTACCGGTGTAACCGACGCGGGTGTACCCTACGCCGACTATGTGGACGAGGACGGCTTCCAGACCCGGGCGTTCTATCCGGACAGGACGACCGAACAGGCGGCAAATAACAGCGGCCTGAAAACCCGCACCACCGCCGGGGGCAATGAATGGGTACAAAACGACGGTGTGGGTATCTTTATGGTGATGGCGAACGGACAGATAACCAATAGCACCGACTGTTTGGCCGATAATAAAAAGCATACCATAACCAACACCACAACCGGCGAAATGGCACCCGACGGCGGAACTCCCATCTACTACCCGCAGTCGGGCACGGTGGACTTCGTGGCCTACTATCCTTACGGGGATAAAGGAACGAATGCCGGACAGGTGAACGGCAGTACCTATATATATAAGGTATCGGTTGCCGACCAAAACGCCCCCGCAGCTATCGACGTGCTATATGCTAAAAAGGAGGGTGTATCGAAAAGCAAAACCGTTCCGGTGGATTTGCAATTTTCGCACGCGCTGTCGAAAATCACGCTGAACGTAACGAACGGCGAGGGAATCACAGCGGGCGATATTTCGGGATTGACGGCAGACAAAGTGGTATTCAAGGGAATGCCCATCGAGGCGTCGATAGCTTTGCAGGACGGTACGGTGACGGCGGGCAGCGACCTGTCGCAAACGTTTAACCCCCTGAAAGCAACCGCGCCCCCAAGCGGCTATCAGGCTACCTTCTCGGCGATCCTCGTTCCGCAGGCAGGAACAAGCGGCCGCACGGTAACATTCACCGCAGGCGGAACGCCTTACATCTGGACAATCCCGAACAGCGATGTTTTCTCCTCCGGCAGACACTACACTTATACGATAACCGTAAAACAATCGGGTATCGAGGTAAGCCCCGTTACCATCAGCAAATGGAACGAAAACAACAACGGCACGAGCGAGGTGGAAATATTGGCAATGAAGGTTAAGGCGGGTACTTTCCAGATGGGCAGCCCGACGAATGAGCCGGACCGCCATCCTGACGAAACCCAGCACTCCGTCACTTTGACGAAAGATTTCTATATGAGCAGGTATCAGGTAACGCATGCTCAGTATGCGGCGTTCCTTAACTCGAACACGATAGGCAGCGACGGCAAAGGAGATGTAAGCTACGACAAAGACGGTTCTTCGGTTGTGGAAGAAAATCAGACTTTTATTTATGAACATGCTTTGGGTGTGAAATATGAATCCGGGAAATGGGTGGC
>JAISZY010000119.1 GCA_031284375.1 Tannerellaceae bacterium
GAAATTCAGAGAACTCTCCAAGAAACTTAGAGAACTCTCCAGGAAATTCAGAGAACTCTCCAGAAAACTCAGAGAACTCTCCAGGAAATTCAGAGAACTCTCCAGGAAACTCAGAGATCTCTCCAGAAAACTCGGAGAACTCTCCAAGAAACTCAGAGATCTCTCCAAGAAACTCAGAGATCTCTCCAAGAAATTCAGAGAACTCTCCAAGAAACTCAGAGAACTCTCCAGGAAACTCAGAGAACTCTCCAAGAAACTCAGAGAACTCTCCAGAAAATTCAGAGAACTCTCCAAGAAATTCAGAGAACTCTCCAAGAAACTCAGAGAACTCTCCAAGAAACTCGGAGAACTCTCTAAGAAACTCGGAGAACCTTTTTCGGATGAAATTTAACAAAAACTTTATTCAAAACAAATATTAAACAGTATGCCGGATTACATTCCTCAAAGAGTTTCGGAAAAGGAACGTGGAAAAGCGGTTTACATCGCCTTCTGCCGGCAGAACGAAAAGGGCGAGAATGGGCGATCTTAAAATTTATGTAGGATGTTGAGCCAGCTCCTGTTACTTGTCATGGCGCTTGCGTTGTCCGGTCGATGTACGGGACAGCATATTCCTGGAGAGGCCGTACATTTACGTTGCATATCGGTAAACCGATCTCCTGGCAAACGTTCGATCACACAAAAAACCACCGGGAATGGGCACACTGGATGCAGCGCATAGTTTCCGAACTGCCGGATTAAACATAAATACTGTTAGAATGGAAAAAACTTTAATAAACTATCAAATATAAACCCTATGATATACCCCGAAAAGCCCTCCAGCACGGTTTGCCCGGATGGCGGAAACATTCATTGTGTGAAATGCCGATAAATCGTACATTTGCTGCCGGAAATTTAAATACATTATCTATGGTGCACAGAGAATGGATTACGATAAAGACGTATGAAGACATTTTGTTCGATTTTTACAAAGGGATAGCTCGTATCACAATTAACCGTCCCCGTTACCGGAATGCTTTTACGCCTACTACTACCGGCGAGATGAGCGACGCATTGCGCATCTGCCGTGAAATGACAGACGTCAATGTGGTTGTCCTTACCGGAGCCGGCGATAAAGCCTTTTGCTCCGGAGGCGACCAGAATGTTAAAGGTAGAGGAGGATACATTGGAGCCGACGGCGTGCCTCGCCTCAGCGTACTTGATGTGCAGAAACAAATACGCTCCCTCCCTAAGCCCGTTGTTGCGATGGTCAACGGGTACGCTATCGGAGGTGGACATGTGCTCCATGTCGTATGCGACCTTACCATCGCTTCCGAAAATGCCGTGTTCGGACAAACGGGTCCCCGGGTAGGCAGTTTCGACGCCGGATTCGGATCTTCTTACCTGGCGCGTATCGTAGGACAGAAGAAAGCGCGTGAAATATGGTTTCTTTGCCGGCAATACAGCGCTCAGGAAGCTCTTGATATGGGTCTGGTAAACAAAGTCGTCCCTTTAGATAAACTCGAAGACGAAGTGGTAGAATGGGCTGAAGCAATGATGATGCACAGTCCATTGGCGTTACGTATGATTAAGGCCGGGCTGAACGCCGAACTCGACGGACAGGCAGGTATCCAGGAACTGGCCGGCGATGCGACCCTTCTCTACTATCTCACCGACGAAGCGCAGGAAGGGAAAGAGGCTTTCCTCGAAAAGCGCAAACCCGACTTCCGGCAGTTTCCTAAATTTCCGTAATTTCTTCCAGCAGAGAGCAGGCGGTTTCGACACTGGGTATGTCTTTGATGATGATACTGCGTTTGTTGTTTTGTTCGCGCAAGGTACACCGCTTGGGGTATTTTTTTATGAAAGCCAGGAGTTTGTCGAAGGCTTCACTTGTGTAATAAAAACTATGCGGATTGGAAATGAGGAAGATGTTCATCTGTCCTTTCTTTAATACAATTTTTTCCATGCCAAGTTTTTTTGCTAAACGACGAAGGCGCACAACACGTATCAATTCTTTCCCTTCTTTGGGTATTTTCCCGAACCGGTCTTTCAGTCGTTCGGAGAAGGCGTTTATATCGTGTTCTTTCTCCATTTTGTCTAATTCGCGGTAGAGCGACACCCGCTCCGAATCGTTCGGAATGTAGGTAGGAGGAAACATCAATTCCAGGTCGCTTTCGATGAAGGTTTCGCGCACATATTCGCTGCCGCTGTCGCGCTGTCCTTCTTCCGGGTTAGCATATAGATCGGCAAATTCGTCGGCTTTGAGTTCGTCGACGGCCTCGTCCAGTATTTTTTGATAGGTTTCGTATCCCAGGTCAGCAATAAATCCGCTTTGCTCGGCTCCCAGCATATTCCCTGCGCCACGTATATCGAGGTCTTGCATAGCTATATGGATACCGCTACCCAGTTCGGCAAAGTTTTCGATAGCTTGCAGGCGTCTCCGGGCTTCCTGTGTCAAGGAGGAAAGTGGAGGGGAGAGCAGGTAGCAAAAAGCTTTCCGGTTGCTGCGCCCTACTCGTCCACGCAACTGGTGCAGGTCGGAAAGTCCGAACTGCTGTGCGTTGTTTATGATGATGGTATTGGCATTGGGCACATCGATGCCGTTTTCTACAATACTGGTTGCAATCAAGACGTCGTATTCGTAGTTGATGAAATCAAGGAGTATCTTTTCCAGCTTTCCGGGTTCCATCTGCCCGTGTCCTACACAGATGCGGGCGTCAGGCGTTTCACGTCGAACGAGAGCTTCTATCTCGAAGATATTCTGGATGCGGTTATGGATGAAAAAAACCTGTCCGTTGCGACTCATTTCGAAATTTATCGCTTCGCGGATAATATCGGGATTAAAGCGCTCCACATCTGTCTGTACAGGATAACGATTGGGCGGAGGGGTTGTTATGTTGCTTAGATCGCGAGCGCCCATCAATGAGAACTGGAGTGTGCGAGGGATGGGGGTTGCCGTCATCGTCAGGGTATCTACATTTACTTTTATCTGCCGCAGTTTTTCTTTGACTGAAACGCCAAACTTTTGTTCCTCGTCGATAATCAGCAAACCGAGGTCTTTGAATTGTATGTCTTTGCTCACGATGCGGTGAGTACCGATCAGGATGTCTATCTTCCCTTCTTTTACATTGCCGAGTATTTCCTTGATTTGTGTGGAGCTGCGGGCACGACTGATGTAATCTATCTTGCAGGGAAAGTCTTTCAGGCGTTCGGAGAATGTTTGGAAATGCTGGAAAGCAAGTACCGTGGTGGGCACTAATACGGCCACTTGTTTGTTGTCTGCCACGGCTTTGAAAGCCGCCCGGATAGCCACTTCCGTTTTACCGAATCCGACGTCTCCGCAGATCAGCCTGTCCATCGGGCGGGAGTTTTCCATATCGCTTTTCACATCGGCCGTTGCTTTCATCTGGTCAGGGGTGTCTTCGTAAATGAAGCTGGCTTCCAATTCGTGCTGCATAAAGCTATCGGGGCTGAAGGCATGGCCTTTTTCTTCTTTGCGTTTGGAATAGAGGACAATCAAGTCGCGGGCAATATCTTTTACCTTGGCTTTTGTTTTTTCCTTCATCCGTTCCCATGCGCCGGTCCCCAGTTTGCTTAGTTTAGGAGGCTCTCCGCTGTCTTTACCTTTGTACTTGGACAGCTTATGAAGGGAATGGATACTTACGAATATGACGTCGTTGTTTTGGTATATCAGTTTGACGGCTTCCTGTATTTTCCCGTTTACTTCCGTGCGTATCAATCCTCCGAATTGTCCGATACCGTGGTCGATATGAACAACGTAGTCGCCTGACGTAAACTGGTTCAGTTCTTTTAGTGAGAGGGTTATCTTACCGCTTCGCGCCTTGTCGCTCTTGAGGTTGAATTTGTGGAAGCGGTCGAACAACTGGTGGTCGGTAAAGAAGCATACCGACAATGTTTCGTCGGAAAACCCTTCGTGTAGAGTTTTGTTGACTGCCGTGAAAGGGAGGCGCTCGTTCCGGTCTTCAAAAATTGTGCGGATGCGGGCTGCCTGTTTTTCTACATCGCTTAGTATGTAAAGCGTATAATTGTTATCCAGGTAGCTATGGAACGATTCGCTTACTAAATTGAAGTTTTTGTGATAGACGGGCTGCGGATTCGTTTGAAAAGTAATCGTTGCATCGGCCGTTGTTCCCATAGCGCGTGCGCCGAAATGGATGTGCCGGAAGTCTAACGCCTTGCGCAAAAAGTCTTCGCCGGTAATTAGTTTGCGACGCATTCGTTCGATATCGTCAAATGATTCTTCATCGGCTGTTACCGGTTCGTCATTCCATATACCGGCAATGCGTTCTTTGCACCAGCCGAGATCGCGCGAAGCTATGACCGTCTGCGGAGGAAGGTTGTCGAGCAGCGAACTGTCAGACAACTCCTGTTTGCTTATTTGGGGTACGATATAGATGCTGTCGAATTTCTCTTTCGACAATTGCGTTTCTACATCGAAGGCACGGATGGTGTCTACCTCATTGCCGAAGAAGTCGATACGGTAGGGATATTCATACGAGAAGGAAAAGACGTCGAGTATGCTCCCACGCATGGCATATTGCCCCGGTTCATAGACGTAATCTACGTATTCGAACCCATATTCGTCTAAGACGTCGGATACAAACATAATATCTAATTTCTCGGCTGCATGAATCTTTAGCGTGTTGTCTTTCAGCGTTTCGCTTGAAATGACTTTTTCGGCCAGTGCATCCGGGTAAGTGACGATGACGAAAGCCGTTTCCTTGTCTTGCAACATGCTAAGCGTTTCCGTTCGCAGGATTTCGTTTACCGGGTCGGTATGTCCGTACTTGATGGCCCGACGATAGGCGGAAGGGAAAAAGTAGATTCTTTCGCCTCCCGTAAGTTGCGTCAGGTCGTGGTAAAAGTATCCGGCATCTTCCGGGTCATTTAAAATACAAACGTACTGTCCTTTATCCCGGTAGGAAATAGACGCCGTCAGCATTGCGGCGCATGAACCTTTCACGCCTTTTAAGGAAATATGCCGCAAAGACAAGTCTTTCAGCGCTGCGCTTAATGCGCTTACCTGCGGGTGGCGGGAGGCATATAATCCCAATAAATCTTGTATGTCCAAAATATTGTTTTATTTGCGCAAAGGTAGGTTTTTTACACAAAAAAATACCGGACGAACTTTAAATCCACATAAAATATCTACTTTTGGGAAGCAAACAAAAGTGAAAACTTTAAATAAAAAATTTGAATATATGTCTGACAGTATTGTAATTATTCCTACATACAACGAGAAAGAGAATATCGAAAGCATCATTCATGCGGTGTTTGGATTGGAAAAACGGTTTCATGTCCTGATTATTGATGACGGTTCGCCCGATGGAACAGCCGCTATTGTAAAACGCTTGCAAACCCGTTTTCCCGGACAGCTTTTCCTCATCGAACGCCAAGGCAAACAAGGATTGGGAACGGCTTATATCTGTGGATTCAAATGGGCTTTGCAACAGGAATATGATTATATCTTTGAGATGGACGCCGATTTCAGCCACAATCCTCAAGACCTTCCCCGGCTGTATGCGGCCTGTACGGACAAAGGTGCCGATGTTGCCGTCGGCTCGCGTTACAGCAATGGCGTAAACGTGGTGAACTGGCCGCTGAGGCGTGTACTGATGTCGTATTTTGCTTCGGTTTATGTGCGGATTATTACCGGCATGAAAGTGCGCGACACAACGGCAGGTTTTGTTGTCTATCGACGGAATGTGTTGGAAACAATAGAATTAGACAAAATCCACTTCAAAGGATACGCTTTCCAGATAGAAATGAAATTTACCGCCTATAAGTATGGCTTCAAGCTCGAAGAAGTCCCTATTATCTTTATCAACCGTGTATTAGGCGTTTCAAAGATGAACACTTCCATTTTCGGGGAAGCCCTTTTCGGAGTTGTCCAACTGAGATGGAGAAGTTTCTTTCGCTCATACAAACGTCCATCTTTACAGCAGTAAGTCAGGGCGGAGTCGTCCGGTGCGTTCGTGCGCTTGTTGCAAGCGCCATTCTTCGATGTGCCGTTGATGCCCGGACAATAAAATTTCAGGCACTTTCCAACCTTTGTATTCCGCCGGGCGGGTGTAAACAGGAGGTGCCAACAGCCCGTCCTGGAACGAATCGGAAAGAGCGCTTTGTTCGTCGCCGATCGCTCCGGGAAGCAGGCGTACAACAGCGTCCGTGATGATGGCTGCCGCCAGTTCGCCGCCGGTAAGAACATAGTCGCCTACAGATATTTCCTTCGTTATTAAGTGCTCCCGGATACGGTAATCCACACCTTTGTAGTGTCCGCAAAGAATCATCAGATTGTTCAGCAGCGACGTCGAATTGGCCATTTGCTGGTTAAACATCTCCCCGTCGGGCGAAGTGTAGATAATCTCGTCATACGTCCGTTCCTCTTTCAGGGCAGTTATCGCGCGGTCGACCGGTTCTATCTGTATCACCATCCCGGCTTCTCCCCCAAAGGGATAATCGTCCACCCGCCTCCATTTATTGGTCGTATAGTCCCGGAGATTATGCAGATATATTTCCGCAAGTCCTTTGTCTTGGGCGCGTTGTACAATGGAGCAATGAATCATTCCTTCTATCATCTCCGGCAATACGGTAAGTATATCTATTCGCATAACACGTTCATTTTTTAAACTGCAAAATTACAAACAATATAGCAACCGTTCAAGTTATATATCTTGTAGCCTATCACGATTTCTTTTACCTTATCGTGTACGTTGATGATATGGTCTCGTTTACCCTGATATTTTTCCGTTCCGGCATCATACAAGCCGCAACCAGCAAGCAACAACAGGGTAATCCCTAAAGAAAAAAGATCCGGCTTTATCATTGTTCACATTATTTTGTCTTGCATTAAATGTTGTGGTCGTTCACAACCCGGATATATCCATCATTACAATGGATGGATTTGAATCAAAATTTATTCGATCATCATCTCCAACAGGATACCCCAGGTAATATACCATATGGTCTTCTGTAAGTAACTGGGGAGAAAACCAGCAGGAGTCTATGACCCGATCCATTTTAACGACCGTTTCGTGTGCATTGTCTTTGTTTATAATCCAGTGATAGACGACGGGGGTGTCGCTGCTTTTGTTTTCTACAACCATTAGATAAACATATTTTTCGTTTTCAAGATAACACCGTATGGTTGCATAATCAATACCTCTCAGATAGCCGATAATCTCCATTGGATTCATTTCATGTACCTTGGCGGGGATTTCCAATCCGG
>JAISZY010000173.1 GCA_031284375.1 Tannerellaceae bacterium
TTTCCAACTGGAATTTTGTAGTGGATCAGAATGCTGTTCCTGCCCAAGAGGTTTATTCCGTACAAAATGGAGTGATTCACATCAAAGGAACGCCTTTTGGATATATGTATACAAAAGAAAAATACGCCGATTATCAGTTGCATGTTGAATGGCGTTGGCCCAATGAAGCAACCAACAGCGGTATCTTTCTGCTGATAGAAGACCCGAAAAATCCTTTCCCTAATGGCATCGAATGTCAGTTGGCTGCCGGTAATGCCGGAGATTTTGTGTTATTGGGAGGTTCCGATTTGGTGGAATTTCAGGCTCGTCCCGGCGCTCCTCGACCCAACTTCCCCTCTGTGAAAAAAACGAATCCATCGAGCGAAAAAAGCGCAGGCGAATGGAATGAAGCTAATATCTTTGTTAAGAACGGAACCATTACCGTCTTTATTAATGGAGTGTACCAAAATACCGGTACGAATAAAGTGAAAAGCGGACACATCGGCCTGCAAAGCGAAGGGAAAGACATCGAGTTTCGGAACGTCTACCTCACGAACCTGTAAAAAAAGACTCCCCTACTCTACCGAATCCCATAATCAAAGAATACCTTTAAACGGATGCCTGAACATCTCCTTTAAAGGTATTCTTTTCTTTTTTAAAAAGGAATTTCCTCCTTGTTAGCCGAGCGAAGGAAGTCTACTCCCGTCGAATTGATGGGGGGAAGAGGGCCGGATTCCAGACTATTCATGCCCGAAGTAAATTCGCGGACACTTACATCTTCGTCGATATTCATAAACTTGGCATACTCGCTTTTGAAGCGTAAACGTACATCGCCCGTTGCTCCATTACGGTGCTTGGCTATGATGATTTCGGCAATACCAATCAGCGAATGACCATGCGCGTCTTCCGTAATCTTGTAATATTCCGGACGATGTATAAAGCATACCATATCCGCATCTTGTTCGATGGCGCCCGATTCGCGCAGGTCGGCCAATTGAGGACGTTTGTCCGGGCCTTGCCGACCTTCCACACCGCGGTTTAGCTGCGAGAGGGCTATGATAGGGATATTCAATTCCTTGGCCAAACCTTTCAGCGAACGTGAGATGTTACTTACTTCCTGTTCGCGGCTGCCAAAGTTCATCCCACTGGCATTCATCAATTGCAAATAGTCGATGATGATACATTTAACGTTATGTTCGCGCACTAACCGGCGAGCCTTGGTGCGAAGTTCAAAAATGGAAAGACTCGGCGTATCGTCTATATAGATGGGAGCATCGTACAGGTCTTTCAATTTAAAGTCCAATTGTTCCCATTCGTAATTCTCCAGCCGGCCGCTCTTTATCTTCTCGCCCGTAATTTCCGTAACGTTTACTATCAGACGATTTACCAACTGTACATTGCTCATTTCAAGCGAAAACAGGGCGATTGGCGT
Source organism: Tannerellaceae bacterium (assembly GCA_031284375.1). GTDB lineage: Bacteria > Bacteroidota > Bacteroidia > Bacteroidales > Tannerellaceae > DFXE01. The sequence goes on from JAISZY010000173.1 coordinate 1,412, forward strand.
ATTATAGTGCATGGCCATATTCTTGGCCATCGACAAAACCAAAGCGGTTTTCCCCATCGCCGGACGTGCTGCGATGATTATCAAATCGGAATTTTGCCACCCGGACGTCATCTTATCCAATCCGTGGAATCCGGAGTGCAAGCCGCTGAGGCCTTCTTTCTGGGCGGCCGCCTTTTTGAGGAGTTCTATCGCGTCTTTAATTACCGGATTAATCTGGGTAACGTCTTTCTTTACATTCCGCTGAGATATTTCAAACAGTTTCCCTTCCGCTTCCTGCATCAGATCGTCTACGTCTATCGTTTCGTCGAATGCTTTCCCTTGCACCTGGGCGGTAAAGGAAATCAGTTCTCTGGCCAAATATTTCTGGGCAATGATTCGGGCATGATATTCGATGTGTGCGCTACTGGCTACTTTGCCGGTAAGCTGAGAAATATAAAATGGCCCCCCTACCGTTTCCAGTTCTCCGCGTTTTTTCAGTTGCTCGGTAACGGTAAGCATATCCACCGGGCGCTGGCTGATAGACAAATCTACAATAGCGGAGTAAATCATCTCGTGCGCCTTATCGTAAAAACATTCGGGTTTTAATATTTCGCTGATGATGGAATAAGCATCCTTTTCCAACATCAGAGCGCCCAGAACGGCCTCTTCCAGCTCACGCGCTTGCGGTTGTAATCGTCCTCCATCGGGCGCTACGATGGTTGTTTTCTGCTTGTTCCTGCCTGCGTTTGTCATACTTTTTGTCTTTCTATATTAAAGATTATTTCAGGGTCAAACGTAGTACATTTGTCTGTAATTCGGACTAAAATATGCACAGAAACGCTCAACAAGTTACCAACAGCTTCTTAACAATTTCCTAACGGAATTATCAACAACTCCCCTCACCTGCCTCCGTACGCAAACGCAGCCAAGCTTTCATGGCCTTGAGAATCTACGCTTTGCACGGCAAAAAAGTAATTGTCTTTGCTGAAAGGAAGCTTTACCTGTGTATCCGTGACCCGTATCTTTATCTGCCAATTTGGCTGATCGGTTTCGCGTATCAAGACATAATAGGCATCCGGCTGCTTGCCTTTCCCAGGAATGTCCCATGTTATGAGGGAATAATTGGTCAGTCCGGAAGCGCTGAGTTTTACATTTTCGGGGATAACCGGAGCCAAGGCCATGTTCACCACGGAAGCCAGATTCATGGCGGTGTTCTTTCTTACGTATTCGAAATCTATTGCCCAAATTTCGTCGCCGTATTTTATTCCGTTCTCTTCCCGCACGTATTGATGCGTCCGGTCGTAATTTTCGTTCACCTCGCAGATGCGAACGGCGGCAAAACCTTGCTTACTGAAAGGCGTATGGTCGCCTCCCCGCCCGAAACGGTCGTTCCGGTAAATAAGTTTGACCAACAAATTGTCTACATATCTTTCTCCTGTTTCTTTGACGTAACGCGCCAACTGACGGGAGTAACTATCGTTTTCGGCCGAATTATAGATGCGTATCCGCCGCATCTCGTCTGTTTCTACGGCCGGAATATTTTCCGAGAACACACGGATTATGGTATTTGTCTGCGTATTTGTTTCGCTGGCATTGGAATTGCCTATCATATCGTTGTTGATAACTGCTATCAGGTTCCGGTTTTCCTTTTTGGCCAGAGCCGCCATGTGTTCCGCCCCGAACAAACCATGTTCTTCGCCCGAAAGAAACATAAGTTGTACCGTTACCGGCATTTTTATTTTCGATATAATCCGCGCCATTTCCATCAGACAGGCAATACCGCTACCGTCGTCGTTGGCTCCCGGCGCGTAGGCTGTCGAATCGTTCCCTTCGCCATTGCGGTTATCGTAATGCGCCAGGACGGCAATAACTCGGTTGTCGGTTTTATCACTGCCTTGTATCGTGGCGATTACGTTGCAAAGGGTCACTTCTCTTCCCAGACGACTCTGAGGGCCACCTACGGTATAATAGACTTTTTCAACGCTCAATCTTCCTTCCGATTCGGGAATATAGGAAGCCACTTTGCGATACAGGTATTCTGCGGCCGCCCCGATGCCTTTGTTCGGGTCGGTTTGGCTACTGAGGTTGTTACGGTTGTGAAACCCTACCAGATCGTGTACAAGCGCCTTCTGATGGGATACGGAAATGGCGCTTACAGCTTCTGCTATGACGGCATCCCGGTTCATAATTACCTGAGCTTCCGAATGGAAAGACGCCGTTAGCAACAGGATTGCGGAAAAGATGGAAGTAAAAATTGTTTTCATAATGAACATATATTAATGGTGAATACTACTCAACGATAGCGCCCTGCGTTTGCTTGAAGCCATTCAGAAAATCGGCAACGTCCATACGCTTTTTGCCGGCCAACTGGAGCGAAAGGAGGCGCAGGTATCCGCCTTCTACGGCTATGTGGATATAATTTTTCTTGTCGGAACATACCGTGCCGGCAGGCAGGTTGTGATGGTCGAAACATTTTTCCGTCCGGTAAAGTTTCAATACCAGCCTACTACCGTCGGGCTGAACCCATTCCGTCCACGCTGCCGGATAAGGCGAAAGGCCGCGCACAAAGTCGTAGATTTTTTTCAGCGGCCACTGCCAGTCGATGCGGCAGGTCTCTTTAAATATTTTAGGAGCCGGACGAAGTCCGGAGCCATCGCCATAAAACTGTTCCTGCGGGATGGCATCTACCTTTCCTGCAAGGATTTGGTCGAGCGTTTCCAGCGCCAAAGCGGCGCCTTGCTTCATCAATGCGTCGTGCAGGGTTCCGGCATCGTCGGTATCGGCTATGGGAATACGTTTCCGGAGGATAATCTTCCCCATATCCATTCCGTGCGTCAGGAAGAAAGTGGTGAGGCCGGTTTCGGTTTCTCCGTTGATAATGGCCCAATTGATTGGCGCCGCGCCCCGATACTGCGGCAAGAGGGAGGCATGTAGATTGAACGTTCCCAAAGGCGGCATGTTCCAAACAATTTCGGGCAACATACGGAAAGCCACTACGATTTGCAAATCGGCTTTCAGCGAAGCCAGTTGAGCTAAGAAGGCATCATCTTTCAGCTTTTCGGGCTGTAGAACGGGCAAACCGACCGAGGCGGCATATTGTTTTACGGGGCTGGGTTGCAGCACACTTTGATGTTTTCCCACCGGTTTGTCCGGCATCGTAACCACCCCCACCACTTGGCGACCGCCTTCTACCAAGGCACGCAGACTTTCTACGGCAAATTCGGGAGTTCCCATGAATACTATTTTCATATACTTTTGAGATAAAATGAAGTCAAAAATAATACAAAAACAATAGAAGGCCAGGATTATGTCGTTTTTTTATGGAAGGAGAAAAAAAAAGTCCCGATTTGAAAAATCGAGACTTTTCCGGATAGAAAGTGTTTAACCCTTTATTATTTGCATTACAAAAGCGTTTTCTTTTTTAATTCAAACTCTTCATTTGTAATGATTCCTTTTTCTTTTAATTCAAACAATCGTTTGATTTCTTCCGAATTGGGCTGATTCGACGTATTAGCGCCACCGAAATTCACATTCACATTATTCATTGCGTTTGTAGGTGATGATTGCATTCTACTTTGAGCTTTAACAAGTACATTGGCATTATATTTCATATCGAAACTTTCTTCACTCATTGTTAAGAAAATAATAAAGTCGATAAGAGATACCAGCAAAGGTACAAGTGTCCAACAGAACAGTAAATACAATAATCCATATCCTGTTTGACCAAGATAAAAGCGATGTATTCCGAAGTCGCCGAGAAAAAGTGCAAGAATTGCAGCAGTAGTTTTATTTTTCATGTGACATAAATTTTTTAATATAAATAATTATCATTCTTTCAACATTAAATTTTAATCCGGATTAAAGACACACAAAAGTATCGTATCCTCGTAAATTTGGCGTTATAAATATGTTGTGAATAACAGCACGATTTGAGGGATATTCATCTGCGATTTGTTGATTAAAACGCTACAAATTCAAGTTCCGGAAACTTTCGACAATATAAGACGAATAATGAGAAAAGAAATCATGGTGCAGCATCACAGATATTTTAAGAAGCTGTTCGGTATCAATATGATGACTCCGGTAAATACGATATATGTTTGACCGGTCGCAATGTAATTTTCCGGCCAACCAAGAGACAGAACGCCCGTCTTCCTGCATTTTAGCTTGAATCAGCCTACCCACATGTAGTTTTTCTTCCATGACCACGCTTGTTTTATACGATAAAAAAAGCGTGGACTATACGTTACCCGTGCTTGAGGTCTTAGACTACCTGTGATACGAATAAGTACGCCCACGCGCTTAGCGTGAGCATTAACTACTTACTCTTGTATCACAATTGAAAGTGTCTAAGTTTCAAGCACAAGAATAAAGCTAACGCTTTTCTTAATATTTTATTTTATCCTTCTTTTCTTCTGAAGTACTCCGCAAAAGTAAAGAAAATAACACGATAAGCAACAACACTGACATACGGACTCAAGCTTAACACCAATATCCGTTACTTCACAAAAGGATTGGAAAATGTCTTTTCCCTTGACCCGGTTTTCCGAATGGATGCAGGTATTCGAAAGTCATTCCTAAACGATAAGTTAACCGCCAATGTTATGTGGAATGATATTTTCCGAACAGACGATATGAATACCTACACTACTATCAATAATCGGTATATCGGTTATCATTATTATTACGACCGTTCAATGGTGAGCTTTTCTCTTACCTATCGTTTCAGTAGCCAGAAAAGTAAGTATCAATCACGTTCTTCTATCAACGAGGAAAACCAGAGAATCAAAAATTTGAACTGACAACAATTCTAAAGACGCTGGCAGGAAGTAATCTGCTTTTTAATAAGGTAATAAGGTCGGATTGGGGGATGTTATTTCCGTTTCCTGCTCCTACTAAGGTTGTTTTGTTTATTGAATAAGGTGGAAATAAGGTTTTTTTGTGTTGCTACCTTATCTCCTGCTACTAAGGTTGTTTCGTTTATTGAATAAGGTGGAAATAAGGTTTTTTTTGTGTTGTTGCCTTATCTCCTGCTACTAAGGTTGTTTTGTTTATTGAATAAGGTGGAAATAAGGTTTTGTTGTCTGCATGAAATAGAGCGACGCCCAAAAACCTTATTTCCACCTTATTTGAACAACAAAACAACCTTAGTAGTAGCAGCATTTGATAACACATCTCCGTTAACCTTATTACCTTATTCATTTGTTTT
>JAISZY010000165.1 GCA_031284375.1 Tannerellaceae bacterium
CTTCAGTAAATTTATCAAGCGTGGAGCCGTAAGAATAGGTAGCAGCACTTATAACGACGGCATCAAAGCAGCGGCTTTTTCCAATCCCGACGGCGAAATCATCGTAGTCGTTCTCAATACAAATGAAAGAGAAACGAATGCACCGAAACTTCGCATGAATAACTGTACGGCAGATCTTAAAATCCCGCCAAAATCGTTAATGACACTGGTCATCCCGCCGGTTGGCAGTAGCTGGCGATAATTCTTCCGTACACTTATTGTATGTTTTTTTACAAAGCGTTGAGTGATTTATTTTATCAGCGCTTTGTTTTTTTAGATACCTTCCGTCCATCACATGTCGTTCGTCTCCTGTGCATCTCATGATTCTTTCGCCCGGATATACGTAGTGAACCCTCCGGAGAGGTTATACACTTCCTGAAAACCATTCTGAAGCAGTATTCTTGCTGCTATGTAGCCGCGCAGACCGATGGCGCAGTATACGATGATGCGCTTGAAGCGGGGGATTTCCTCAAGACGATTGCGCAATTCGTCCAACGGTATGACTGCCGAACCGGCAATATTCTGCCAACTGTTTTCCTCCCTCGTGCGAACATCCAACAAATAGTCTTTCGAGAAATCCAACGAGTCAACCTCCCGCCAATGAAGAATCCGAACCTTGCCCAACAGAATGTTCTCCGCTACAAAACCGGCTACATTCACCGGATCTTTGGCCGACGAGTAGGGTGGGGCATAGGCTTGTTCCATTTCCGCCAAATCGTACACCGTGCCTTGGCGCCCGATTACCTGAGTGAACATCTCTATGCGCTTGTCTACGCCGGCAGAACCTACTACCTGGGCGCCGAAGAGGCGTCCGTCTTTGGGCGAGAATAGAATCTTGACCGACAGCGACTGTGCATCCGGATAATAGCCTGCATGGGATACGCCATGTGTATAGGAGGAAAGATAGTCTACGCCCGAACGCTTCAGCCTCTTTGCGGAAACGCCGGAGGAGGCAACCGTCAGGCCGAACACTTTCGCAATCGAGGCGCCTATCGTTCCCTTGTAAACGTGCGTGTTGCCTCCGCCAACGTAGTACGGCAACCCGCAATGGGCGTAGGAGATGGAGCTACCTCTCTCGAAAAGAATAATCTCCGCCCGTTCGTCTATCCGACGCATCCGTGCTGCTGCGGTAGCTCCGCCTCCTCCGGCGCCAACGATGAGTATCTTCATGCTATCCTATAGGAGGTTGAAACCGGATACTTCCACCGTTGGCTTTTCGCCTCGCGTATCCCGGTTCTGCAAGCGCATGGTGATGGTCTTCGCTTCGCCGGGCATTAGGGAAATGTAGTTATCGCTGAAGAATACGGGCAAGATACGTTCCGCGCTCTTGTTGCCCACCACCTGGAGGTGCAGCATAAGAGCCGGCGTTTGCGTTTCGTTTTTCAGCGTAGCGGTAAGCAGCCACTCGTTGCCTTTGCGGGTGAGGGATGTTTGGGTCCGGAGGTTTACCTTGGGCAACTGATGGAGCGAACGATAGTTGCCTTCTTCCTTACCTCGCCAGTAGAAATTGTCGGAGATAAGGTTGCCGTTTTCCATCAGCGTCAGCTTGATAAAGTAGGTATCCGACAGCGTTTCGGGGTAGGGTAGGGGGAAGGCCTTGACCGTAGCGTCTTCGTTTACGCTTAGCGTCGTGTCTTTCTCCCATTGCACCGAGCCGTCTTGGTTGATAAGCTGCGCCTTGGCCACCAATCCCGTTTTGTTGCCGGCATGATAGTTTACTACCTCAATCCAATCGCCCTTCCGATAGTCGTACACCGGGTTCCATTGGATGTGGATGGGTTCGGAGGCTTTCTTGCAGCCGAAGTAGGCGCCCGTTGGGTCGAAGTAGTAATCGTACGTTTGCCAGACCATCGACGGCCAGGCGGGGTGACTCATCCATAGCAACATCCCCCGGCGGTACTGGCTTCGTCCTTCAAAGATGCCACGGTAGCCGTTGTAGTTTATCCACTGCGCCCACTGGGCAAACTGCTTGGCGTCTTGGGGCTTGCCGAAGGCTTGTTCTATCATGTCGTTGAACGAATTGGCCGACTGAGCCGAGGCGCCCGACGTTCCTCCCAACGTGTAGTCGTGAAGGCCGTAGATGCTGTTCGGCGTATCCTTCGTGCTGACCGGTTCGATGGCCTCTTGGCCGAAGGCGAGGAGCATGCTTTCGTAGTTCATTACGTTGGGCATACCGCGTTCGCTGTGGAATTTGTCGTTGCCGTAAAGCAGGAAGTAATCCCTTGGAGGCAAGGCTCGGTACGGGCCGCCGCCGCTCACTACGCCCATCGACGAGTTGGATATATAGTGCATCCCCGAATGTAAAGTAGGCACTAAGTGGCGGATGGCGTCGTCTATCTCCTGCGGAGGATTTCCTTCGTTTCGCCCTACATAGATGCCGATGGAGGGATGATTGCGGATGCGTTTTACAAAGTCTTCGGCATTGGAAAGGAACAGCTCGTTGTCGTACGGGTTGGGGCCGTCTACGGGATTGGCCAACCAGAAGTCTTGCCAGACCATGACGCCGTGACGGTCGCAGGCTTCGTAGAACTCCTCGTCGCCGATTTGTCCTACCCAGTTGCGTATCATCGTAAAGTTCATATCCGCATGATAGGCTACGGCGATGTCGTACTCTCTGCCGCGGTAGTTGAGGTTGGATTCGCCGAAGCCCCAGTTCCCGCCAAAGCCGATGAAGCGCCGGCCGTTTACGAAGAGGCTCAGCGTTTGATTGTCTTCGTTGAACGTCATCTGCCGGATACCCGACTTGAAGGTGGTTTCGCTCGACGTTGTTCCCTCTATCTCGAAGCGCAGCGTTACGTCGTACAGATAAGGTTCACCGTAGCCTTTGGGCCACCAGAGGCGGGGCTGCTGCAGGTGGAGCGAGGGCGTGGTGCCGGGGTTGAGCCGTATCGTCTTCGTTTCCGAGGCGGCCAGGTTTACGTTCTGTTCAAAGGCCGTTTGGCCGTACCATCCTTTCAGGCTGCCGGCTACGGCTTGGGGGAGGTGGTTCTTTAGCGTCACTTCCACAAACAGGTTGGCCGACGTTGTATCGGGCAGCGGCAGTTCGGCTCGCACAAAGGGGTTTTCTATCGTTACGGCGCCGGTATGGGCGAGGAAGACGTCGTTCCATATGCCGATGTTACGCCCCCGGATGGTGGGAATCCAGTCCCAGCCCACCGAGGCGTGGAAGGTGGGATTATCGGCCCCCAGAATACCGCCGTTTTGGTCTGTGCTGTAAGCCGTTTGTTCTTTGATGGCTCCGATGTGCGCGTTTTTGATTATTTCTACCGCTACGGCATTCGCTTTTCCGGGGATGATGAGCGGCGTAACGTCAAATTTCCCTCGTGCAAAGGCGCCTTCTATCCGTCCGGCTTTTTGGCCGTTCACGTAGACGTTGGCTTTCCAGTTGATGCCGTCGAAGTGCAGGAACACCTTTTCGCCTTGAAAGCCGGCGGGGACTTCAAATTCGTTCCGGTACCAGAAGTTGGCGTTAAAGTAGGATTCGGATATCTGCAACTGATTGTCGGCCACGTTCGGGTCCGGCAGCGCGCCGATTCTTTGGAAACTGGTCAGTACCGTTCCCGGCACGGTGGCCGGTATCCATTCATCGGCTCCGCCAAAGCCGGGTTGCGACAGCTCTTCGCCCTTGGCCGATACTTCCGAGGCGCGTTGCAGCCTCCAGTTTCCGCCGCTCAGCAGGAGTTTATTTCCCTCCGGGCGAAGCGCTTTCTGTGGCCGGGGCGACAGTCCTCCTTTGCCCCATACTTCCAGCTCGCTGAGGATGTAGGGTTGCCGGTTTTCGGCCTCTTGCATCAGGATACGCACGTAGCGTCCGTTTTCCGTTTTGCTCAGCAGGATGCTGTCTGTCCGTTCGCTTCCGCCGGGCAGTGCGGCGATGTGGCTCCAGGTCTTGGCATCGTTCGAAGTCTGTACGGCGCCGGCCACGGCTTTGTTGAGCCAGTGGAGGTAGAGGCGGTCGAACGAGGCCGGCGCGCCCAAATCTACGTATACCCATTCTTCCTCTGTTCCGGCGCTTTGCCAGGCGCTTTGGAAGTATTGCGATGGGGTGACGGTCAGCAGGGCGTCGTTTTGGTAGAAATCCCAATCGGAGAGCGACCATTCGATAGCGCACGGCATCTTCAGGTCGATGCGATAATAGGCGTAGGTAACAGGTTGCTCCGTTTCAAACGTCTGGCGGATGTAGGTAGACGGTTGGGGCGTTCCGAAGGAAAAGGCGAACGAAGGCTTCGGCGCGTCCGGGTCTACGGGCGGCATACGGAATCCTCCGAAACCTCCCCGCCGGGGCGTTGGTTCGAGGCCGATACGTCCGGCGCCTTTTTCTTGGCCGATAAGGTGCCATGTATCGCCGTCGGCCGAGCCATAGGCAGCCACTTCGTATCCGCGCGGTTTGTCGGGGTCGAAGGTTACGCTACCGCTGAGGACGATTTTGTTTACGCCCACTTCCGGGCCTTTGAGGTGTAATTGCACGAAGACGTCCTGTCCGGCGATGCGGTATCTCGAATCGCTTTTGCCGTCGAAGAGCCATTCTCGTTCATTTTTCTTCAGCTCTCCGTTTGAGGTCGAAACATAGATAGTGGGCGGTAAGGTAGGGGAGAGGATTCCATCGGTAGCGAGCTGCGCGGTAAGGTTGTAATCGTAGCTCGACGAGTGATAAGCGCTCCGTAGCTTGGCTACGTTCCGGTAGGTAGGGTCTACGACCAATGCCGGGGCGAAGTCTTCGTCCGGGTTTCCGGGATAAAGTCCCGGTTCGCGGGTGTACGAACCGGAGGGTTCGCATCCTGCGAGGAGCAGGAATAGCATGGCGCATCCTGCGATAAAAAAGGTACATTGTTTTGTTTTCATTACGAAAGAATATGGGTGTTGATTTGTAAAATTGTATAGAGGCTCTATCCTTGGTTGTATAGAGGCTCTATCCTTAGTTGTATAGAGGCTCTATCCTTGGTTGTATAGAGGCTCTATCCTTGGTTGTATAGAGGCTCTATCCTTAGCTGTATAGAGGCTCTATTCTTAGCTGTGCGAGGTTAGAAAATGCCCGTCTATTGGGTCGGAAGGCGGTTACCTGTCGACCCGCCGGACGGGCATCTATTTGCCTGACAATACAATAGCGATTAATCAGGTACTACGCCTTCTTGCAATAGCAACTCGTACACGATGGTGCGTGGGTCGTGTAGCAGCGTGTTGCTACTGGTGGTAAAGCGAGTAACGATTTTGAGCGTGTAACGTCCGTTGCTCACCTGCGCCGGAACGGTGCAGATAATCTTTTTTGGGTCGTTCACTGTGAGCGGCTGGTCTAAGGGGATACTTGTACCGTCTTTGTCTACGAAGAAGACACCCAGCGGGGTGTCACCCTGGTTGGGCACTTCGATGGGCGCGATTTTGATTTTCTCGCCTTCGATAATAATATTCCCTTTCGAGGTGATTTGTCCGCTGGTAGAGCCGGTGATTATATCGGTTACCAGGCCAATAATAGCTCCTCCATCGGTTTTCTTACCCAGCAATTGTACGCCTACGTCATTGTGCAGCGCGTTGCGGAGCGTGTTGGTTGGAGTAGCGGTAACGGTAATAGTGTGTTCTTTTGGGTCGAACGCAGGATCTGCCCCTATCCAGTTTCCTAAAATGCGGGGTGAGATGTGGATATTACCATCTTGTACGGATGATCCTGCAAGAATCGAGTCGAGCACCACAGCGTCTCGTTCGTTGAGGATACCGAGGATCGTTTCATACCGTAGTTCGCTTCGCGTATTTACAATCATGCGTGCGATGTCTTCGTTACGCATGGTGTATTGAACGGTTGATACTTCGGCAATGTAGTCGTTGTCCACCTCTTTGGTGAGGTTATTTGGCGTGAGCCAAATCTTCCAAAAAAATTTTTTCGCCATAGGCTATATGTTTTAAAGTTGATGAGACAAAGATATGGAAATGTCAACAATAATGGAGTTTTATTTTAGTGTTTTTTTTATATTTTGTTGAGCATGTATTCGGAAGGTACAGGCTATGTCCTTATGGGCTGTTGACAATTTACTATCTTTGTCTCATGAAGAGAGTGGAACAACATACCGGAGCGATGGACGTAGATAAACGTCAGCTCAAAAAGGAATTGGCAGAGCAGTTGCTCAAAGCCAACGCCTTTTGGTCTTATGCGAATGTATCGGCAGATAAAATTCCCGCGGAAGAACTCGTGGAAAAGACTTTTATATATCTTGACTTAGAGGATATAGCCAAACTATTTAAACTTTACCCAAGGAATTATATCCGCAAAATCTGGCGGGAGAAGATGGCTATTCAGGGCGACTATCTCTTTGATCTCAACGTGATGATTGCCCTCTACTATTTCGATATCAAGCAACCTGAAAAATACCTCCAACGGGTGGAACGCGAACATCTGAAACATATGCGGAGAAAGTAGACAACGTCATCGAAAAAGGAACCGCGTTTGCCATGCAGATTGAACTCCGGTTAATATACTTCACCCTACCGGATTCGCGAGGACATCTTTATGGCTGAATCCGGAACGTATACGCATATTGACAGGGACGCCGGTCGCTTGTTTGCAGTTTCTCCGGCAAGGAGATGAAGGTAGTACCGTTCTTATGCGTCCATTTCAAGGGTTTGTCGTATCCTAAGAGATAGACCGACGAGCCTTTGGCGGGCGTTACGGACGTTAAGGCCAATTGCTTTCCGGGCCATTGGAGCGAGATAGCGTACACGTTTTTGTTGTCTTTACTGCGCGTGTAGCGGATGTTCTGTTCCGAAGCGACCCGGTAGGCGCGTGTGCCGTAGATGCCTTCGCCGTTTATCTTAAGCCATTGGCCAATGTCTTTGAGGCGTTTCTCCTGCACTTGGGGCAAGGCGCCTTGGTTGTCTAAGTTCACGATGAGGAGCAGATTCCCTCCTTTCGACACGATGTCTACAAACATATCGATGAAGTTTTTCGACGTAATAACGTTTTCGTCCGTATCCTGCCAGTTGAAACCGAAGGACTGACTGATGCCGCGGTTTTCTTCCCATACGTGTCGTCGTCTGTTATCGTCGGTCATATCGCCGTATTCGCTGGTAAAGATATCCCCCAGGCGCGAGCGCAGTCGTTTTCCGTTTGCCTGTCCGTAGCGGTCGTTTATGGCCACCTCTTTGCGTCCTTCGGCCTGATTGTAGAAGTAAGCGGAGATGTCGAGGCTCCCCAGCAGTTCTATGGGCGTATCCCATTCGCCGTCGTACCACAGGATATCCGGGTCGTACCGGTCTACAAATTCGATGGCTTGCGGGATGATGTATTCTTTGGCAAAGTCTCTGACGGCTATTTTCCCCGTTGCCCAGGTTTCGAGTTTTGGTGTATAGGGTTCGTATTTCCCTGCCCATTTGCGGGTGATGAGTTGGCCGCCGTTATCTATCACGGGATACTCCCATTCGTCGGTACTGAAGTAGAAGCCAAACTTCAGTCCCTCTTGCCGGCATTTATCTACAAGGGGCTGAATGAAATCTTTCCCCAGCATATCGCCGGCATCGCGGTGCGTGTAGGACGAAGGCCACAGGCAAAAGCCCGAATGGTGTTTGCAGAAAGGAATGATGTACTTCATGCCCGCCTGAATGGCTACGTCGATGAGTTGGTCGGGTTGATAGTTTTCGGCTCGGAAGAAGGGGATGAGGTCGTCTCGCTCAAAGTCTGTTCCCCAATTCTTGTCGTGGTATTTTTCCACCACGGTTTCGTAATCCAGGCGGTGTTCGTACCAGTCGGGATACATGGCTCCGTCGCCGGCCTTGAATCCCCATCCGCCTACCGACCATAATCCCCAGTCGATAAACATACCGAACTTCACGTCTTGAAACCATTCGGGCGCCTGGTGACGGTCGAGCGAAACAAGCGTAGGTTTCCATTTCCCTTGGCTGTTTACGTCCAACGCCTTGTTGTAAACCTTTTCCGCCTCCTGCATCATGGCCTCCGAATACGTTTCTTTCAACTCGGTCAACGAATACCGGTACCGATGCCCGGCAGGGTCATAGCCTTCCGGCCGTCTATATGCGCTTGGCGCTGTCGGTACATCTACCGTCTGCGCATCGCCCAAAGCGGTAAACCCGCATAAAAGGGCGTAAAATAAAATTGCTTTTCTCATGATATGAATTGATTGATATCTGCAAAAGTAGCAAATATCTTCAAGGAAGTATGCAGAGGCGATGCGGGATGCGCCTCTGCATAGGGAAACATGGTATTAGAATAGAGAATTGGCCTCGTTGGGTTTCAGGTTCTGATTGGCTTCCAACTGTTGCTGCGGGATGGGGAATATATTATACCTCGAATCGTTGGAGGGTTGTTTATCCCACCAGGTAGCCGTTACAAATTGTTCGAAGCGCACTAAGTCGGAACGGCGCGTTCCTTCAAAGGCAAATTCGCGTCCTCTTTCCTTCAACAGTTCCTCCATCGTAAGGGAGGTTACGGTGTATTGAGCCGTTGCCCAGTCGGCCGGGTCGTAGCATCTTTGGCGAACGCTGTGGATAAGTTCTACGGCCTCCGGGGTGGCCGAGCCTCCGTTTTTGCGCATCAGCGCTTCCGCTTTGTTGAAGACCACTTCGGCATAGCGGAACAGCACCCAGTCGTTGTCTTGATTGTTGACGGATTGTTCTTCTATTTCGTATTTCACCGAACGGGCGCCGCTGTTTTCTTCGCCTTTATCCATTGCGGCGATATAGTTGACCAGCACCAAGGGTTCGCCTTTGTACTCTTCCGAACCCAGCAAAGGCCCTTCGGAGGTATCGAAGAAATACTGTCCGTTTTCGTCTTTCTTTCTCGGATATTGTGTGCCGATGAGGAAGCCTTCCGTTTTCCGTTTGTCCTTATCGTCGAAACTATCGTAGAACGAAGGTTGGCATACAAGCGCGTTATGGGTAGCCGAACGCAGGTTCCAACTCGTTTGATGGGCATAATGAAGCCATCGCTGATACCATACGTTTCCGGCGGCATAGACCTGGTCGTAAACAATTACCCAGATGTTCTCCTTAGATACCTGATCGTTGTCGGCTTTGAAGGGGTCGTTCCAATTAGCATCAATGGCAAATCCTCCCTTGGCCACTTCGTTGCTTGCGCTGATGCAGTCGTCCCACCGGGGTGTACCCGTATAGGTTTCTGCGTTGAGGTATAAGCGGGATAAGAGTGCGTAAGCGCCCCATTTGGATACGCGTCCATAGGTCTTTTCCCGGTCTTCGGACAGGTTATTCACGTTGTCTTTGATTTCTTTTTCGATATAAGCAAAGACTTCCGCCCGGTCTTTGGTTTCCGGATTGAGCGAGGTCAGGTCTTCCGTGATGGGCACATCGCGAAACATATCCAGCAGATACCAGTAGCAGAAGGCGCGATACACTTTCATTTCGGCTACGGCTTGCGCTTTGCTGATGGGGAGGCGGATTTTTTCAAAGTCAATCATTTCGAGGTCGGCCAGCATATTATTGGCATAGCCGATGCCTTGATACAAGAGGTTCCAGGTTCCGCGGATGCGTGTTTCCTGCGAAGTCCATTGATGCCGGTGCATCCGTATCCAGTCGCCGTTGTCGTATCCGTGGCGTCCTTTCTGACACCAGCAAACGCCGTCGGCCGAGAGTTCGTTCAGTATCCACGGATTTTTGGTTACCGACAAGGTGCTGCACAAATGCCCCCAGGGTCGCATAAGGGCTGCCGTAACTTCTTCGGCGGTCTGGTAGTAATTGTCGGCCGTAATCTCGTGATAAATGGTTTCGTCCAAGTTCGTACAAGCGGTACACAGGGCGATAAGGGCCAAAAGAATAGATGATATTGTTTTCATTTCGTTTGTTTTTTAGTTTCACAATCAGAATCCGATATTCACTCCCAGCGTAAAGGTGCGGGTGATGGGATAAACGCCCCGGCGGTCGATTCCAGGGTTTTCTATGCCTACTACGTTGATGTCGGGCGTTAATCCTTTGTAGCCGCTGATGGTGGCCAGGTTGGTGATATTGCCGTACACGCGGAGGGATTTCACGTATTTGCTCTTGGGATTGAGGGTGTAGCCCAGCGTCACGTTGTCGATTTTCAGGAAGTCGCCTTTTTCTAAGTAATAGGTTGAAAAGCGAGGGTCTTCGGCCAATTTTTCCTTCAAGGCATACTTATACACGTTGGTGCCCGAATTGTCGATGCTGGTGGTAGAACCGAAGTAGACGCGACCTTCGTTCAGGATATCGTACAGGAACATGCCGCGGAGAAAGAAGCTAAAGTCGAGGCGTCGGTACGAGAACGAGTTTTGCAGCCCGGCTTTGATTTTGGGCAATCCGTTCCCTATCCACGTTTTATCGTCTTCCGAGTAGCCTTCTTTTCCGTCCAAGTCTCGGAGTATCCAATAGCCGTTTGCGTCGATGCCGTCGCAGATAAATCCATAGAAAGAACCTACCGGATGACCTTCCTGCAGTCGTTGAGCATATCCGATCTGCCCCGGAGCCGGCAAGCTGTATTTGCTGATGAAGCTCGACTTATACATCTCGTTCGAGAGCGAGGTAAGCATATTCAGTTCGTAGGCAAACGTCAGATGGGCCGTATAGGCGAACGATTTCTCTTGTACGGCTTTGATGTTTAGCGACAGTTCCACGCCGCGGTTTCGTATTGTCCCTACGTTGGTGGTAATCACGTCGTAGATAAGGGGTGGGGTTTGCGCCGCATAATCTCCTATCAAATCGGACGTAGTACGTTGGTACCAGTCGAGCGTACCGTTGATGCGGTCGTTCACGATGCCGAAGTCGAAGCCGATATTGAGCGATTTGTTCTTCTCCCATTTCAGATTCGGATTCGGATTGTTGCCCGGCCCGTAGGTTGCGTTTATCCATCCTCCGCCTATGGGATCCCAGTAGCCGGCGCCGGTGCCGTATTTGATGAGCGACATATACGGATTGTTTGGCAAACTGCCCGTTATGCCGTAGCCGATACGGAACTTCAGCATATTGAACACGGAGACGTTTTCCATAAATCCTTCTTTCGATAGCATCCATCCGAGGCTGACCGAAGGGAACAGCGCCCATTTGTTGTTGGCCCCGAACTTGGACGAGCCTTCGCGACGCAGCGAGGCGGCCAGCAGGTATTTCCCTTCGTAATTATAGTTTCCCCGCACAAAGAAGGCTATCAGCGTACTTTTTGTTTTGTTGCTTTCCATTTCGGCCAAGCCTTGTTTCAGGTAAGAACCGGCTTCGATATTGTGCGTTGTAAAGGCGTCGGTGAGGAAGCCCATGTTCCGCATCCGCATCTGTTCGTAATCGAAGTCCTGAAAGCTATAACCCAGCAATCCGCTTACGTTGTGCGACTGGAGAAAGGTTTTATTGTAGTCGAGCGTCCATTCGAACGTACGGTTTTTCCACTTTAGATATTCTTTTTCTACCCGTCCGCTGGTGCCTTCCTTGATGGAGGTGTATTCCCGGCGACTGAAAAATTCGTTTCTATACTCGTCGTTGTTTTCCAGCGCCACGAAGCCGGAGGTTTTCAGGCCGGAGATAATCTCGTACGTAGCCTTGAAGCTGCCCAGCAGATTCTTGTACTCCCGTTCGCGGGTACGTTGATGAGCGCGGGCTACGGGGTTCCAGTCTTCGTATCCGCCGTAATCTTCGTAAAAGTTTCCGTCGGCCGTATAGATGGGGATGGTGGGATTGCGCCGGATGGCTTCGTAAAAGACGCCGTTGTCCGGAATCATATCGGCATTGATATAGGAGTTGGAGAGGTTAAAGCTTAGTTGCAGCTTGTTGTTGAGCGACCAATGATTCACGGCCAAAGCGCCGTTTACCGTTTCCCTTTGTGTGGCAACGGCCATCCCTTCGTAATTCCGGTAATTTACGGAAGCGCGGTAGTTCATCGAACTGGTTCCGCCCGTTGCCGTAAGGTTATGCACATGGGTGAGGTTGTCTTTGTTCAGCAGCAATTCGTAGGCCTCGTCTCTGGCTCCAAAGTCTTTGATTACCGTACTGCCGGTTTGTTTACCGTAATCCACAAACTCTTGTCCGCTCAGGATGTCGGGGCGTTTGTATACGCCTTCGCGCATCAGATAGCCGGAATATTCCACTTGCGACAGGCCGGCCACCGGTCGTTTGGTCGAAACGATAATCACGCCATTATTCCCCCGCGTGCCGTATATGGCGGCTGCCGAGCCGTCTTTCAGCACATCAATGGCTTCGATATCTTCGGGCGCTATGGCATTGAGGGAGGTCATATTACCGGGCACGCCGTCGATGATGATAAGCGGCTCGTTGTTCCCGGTCAGCGTCGAGGCGCCTCTCATTTGGATTCCCACGGTAGCGTTCGGGTCGGTACTTGCTCTGGAGATGGTGAGTCCGGCGATACGTCCTTCCACCAACTGCATGGCGTTTACGACGGGCGCCTTGTTAAAGTCGGCCGCCTTCATGCTGGTAATGGCCGACGTAATTTCGCCCTTCCGTTGCGTACCGTAGCCAACCACTACAATTTCTTCCAAGCCATGGGTATCTTCGCTCAAGGTTACATTAATTACAACACCAGCACGGCGTCTCGGCCGGGCACTTGGATGTCGTATTTTCCGTCTATATCGGTTATCACTCCGGTACGGATTCCTTTTACAATAATATTAACGCCAATCAAGGCTTCGCCCGATGCCTCGGTTACCGTTCCGGTCACGCGCACGCCATTTTGTGCGAATAAAGAGAGTGTGCAGAGGCAGGCACACAAAATCAGTCCTGTTCTTTTAATCATATCAATAATTTTTAGAATATAGGTATTAGATTGTTTTATAAAATCACATTTTTTCTTTCTGCCAATTATCTCATGTAGTATTGGCAAGGGGCTGGGAACAGCCCGTCTTCGGCCTTTTTGCCGGTGCGTTATATCCTCATAGGCAATGATGTATTAGTTCATATAAGCATTAAAAAAGTGTTACAATTAATCCTTCGTTTAAATGTGACACTTTTACAAAAACACTATTACCCTGATAATTATTTGGAAAACTCGATTCCTTTGTCCTATATTTGTGTCACATTTAAACGAACGTTTAATTGCAACTCCCCCCTTTTTGGAATTTGGATTATATACTGATTATAAGTGGTTTGGATGTCGGGGTGGAATATTCATAGCCGTCAGGTTAAGCCCATATGGGAGCAAAATAAAGAGCTTGTATCAAGATATTGTGATGTTTGGAAAGAATTTTACTACATTCGTCGGCATAATAAATAAATGGGGAAGAATATGCGTAAAAGAAAAACAACGGAACTGAATCGCCTGAGCGTAGAGGTGTACAAGGAGTGCAGAAAGCTTCCTTTGATTGTTGTATTAGACGATGTGAGGAGTATGCACAATGTAGGGGCTGTTTTTCGTACTTCAGACGCCTTTAGAATATCCTCCGTTTATCTGTGTGGGATAACGGCCTGTCCGCCCCAGGCGGAGATACATAAAACGGCGCTGGGAGCGGAAGATACGGTAGAGTGGTTGTATTTTGCCGATGCGCTGGAGGCGGTGGAACAGTTGCGAGGGGAAGGCTATACGCTCTGTGCCGTAGAACAGGCGGAAGGTAGTGTGATGCTGAATGACTGGCGCCCGGAGAAAGAGGGGAAGTATGCCGTTGTTTTCGGCAATGAGGTGAAGGGCGTGTATCAGGGGGTGGTGGACGCCTGCGATATATGCCTTGAAATTCCGCAGTACGGCGTGAAACATTCGCTCAATGTGTCTGTATCTGCAGGGATTGTTTTGTGGGATTTGTTTACGAAGTTGTCAGATTAGCCCTCGTTCAACCATTACGACGACCCGTTCGGTCAGTGCGTCTTTTCCTTTGGGGTCGTATTCGCTTTTGAGACTGGCGCCGAACACACCGGCAAAGATATTCCAGAATCCGGCCCGGAAACTTCCCAGGTAGGCTCGGAGGATATTGTAGCTGGATTGGTTACATTCCCGGTCGATGAGTTTGATAAGCAGTTTGCCTTGCGAGAGGGTGAGGCGTTTAAGCTCCGGTTTGTAGTCTTGGAATAATTCTTTTTCCATGCGTTTGAGGTGTTTCTCTCTGGCCTTGTCGTTGGGGAGGGTTTCCATGTACTCGTAGGTTTCGATGAGGGTATTGTATACCATTTTAGCGTATGGGAGGGTGCGTTTTACGTCTCTCACCAATTTGTCGTAGTTCTGCTTCTCTCTTTTGTTTTTGAAGCGCAGTTCGGGATACACAAATACTTCGCGGAGTTGCACCAGGGCGATGGTGTCTCCTTTATCAATCACGGCCTGGTGTAGATTGGGCGGGAGGTCTTTTATTTTGATGCTTTGCGCCTGGCTTTGCAGGCAGCAGAGGGCGCCGGCAACAAAAAGAGCGATATATAACCTGGGGCGAATCATGATATAAAAGTACGACAAGGTTTCTTATTTTTTGTTTAGTCTTTTCCGTTCATTTTCGTCGAGAACGATTTTCCGCATCCGCGTGTGGGAAGGGGTAATTTCTACGTACTCGTCTATTTTGATGTACTCCAAGGCGTCTTCGAGGCTGAAGAGGATGGGTGGAGGCAGGGATACTTTTTCGTCGGAACCGGAGGCGCGCATGTTGGTTAGCTTTTTCGATCGGGTTACGTTCACCACCAAGTCTCCTTCTTTGGTATGTTCTCCTACTACTTGTCCGGCGTAGACTTCTTCTTGGGGAGCGATAAAGAAGCGTCCGCGCGACTGGAGGTTGTTGAGGGCGTATGCAAAGGCGGTTCCGGTTTCCATGGCGATGATAGAACCGTTCACGCGGCGTTCTATTTCTCCTTTCCAGGGTTGATATTCCAAGAAACGATGTGCAAGGATGGCTTCGCCGGCCGAGGCTGTGAGTACGGCATTATTCAGGCCGATGATGCCTCTGGAGGGAATGGTAAACTCCAGGTGCATACGTTCGTTTTTAGATTCCATCTTCGTCATCTCTCCTTTGCGTTTGGTTACGATGTCGATGATGCGACTGGAAGATTCTTCCGGAAGATTGATGGAGAGTTGTTCTACCGGTTCGCACCGTAGTCCGTCTATTTCTTTGATGATTACCTGAGGCTGGCCTACCTGGAGTTCGTATCCTTCGCGTCTCATGGTTTCGATGAGCACGGAGAGGTGTAGCACGCCTCGTCCGTATACGAGCCAGGCGTCGGCCGAGTGGGTAGGTTCTACGCGCAGGGCCAAGTTTTTGTCCAACTCTCTTTGCAGTCGTTCGTAAATATGCCGGGAGGTGACGTATTTGCCGTCTTTCCCGAAGAAGGGAGAATTGTTGATGGTAAAGAGCATCGACATGGTAGGTTCGTCGATAGCGATGGTGGGCAAAGGTTCGGGCGCGTTTACGTCGCAGACCGTTTCACCTATTTCGAAGCCTTCGATGCCGATTAGCGCGCAGATGTCGCCCGATTGTACGGAGGCGACCTTTGTACGTCCTAATCCTTCAAAGACGTTGAGTTCTTTTATTTTCGATTTTACTTGCGAGCCGTCTCTTTTGCAAAGCACAATTTCTTGTCCTTCCTTCAGTTCGCCTCTATGTACACGTCCTACGGCGATACGTCCTACGTACTTGGAATGGTCGAGCGAAGTAATGAGCATTTGCGGATTCCCTTCCAGCGCTTCCGGTTCGGGGATGTGTTCGATGATGGCATCGAGGAGGGGATAGATGGTGTCGGCGGGCGTTTGCCAATCTTCGGACATCCATCCTTGTTTGGCCGAGCCGAAGATGGTGGGGAAGTCCAATTGTTCTTCCGTGGCGTTGAGGTTGTACATCAGGTCGAACACCATTTCCTGCACTTCGGAAGGACGGCAGTTGGGTTTGTCTACTTTATTAACAACCACGATGGGTTTCAATCCCAGTTGGATGGCTTTTTGGAGCACGAAGCGCGTTTGCGGCATAGGACCTTCAAAGGCGTCTACGAGCAGCAGGCATCCGTCTGCCATGTTGAGGACTCGTTCTACTTCGCCGCCAAAGTCGGCATGTCCCGGAGTATCTATGATATTTATCTTGAAACCTTTGTATTGTATGGATACGTTTTTGGAGAGGATGGTGATTCCCCGTTCGCGTTCCAGATCGTTGCTGTCTAAAAATTGGTCGAGTTCGTCGTGTCCTTCTCTGAAGAGTTTGCCTGCCAGCAGCATTTTATCGACAAGCGTTGTTTTCCCGTGATCTACGTGTGCGATAATCGCAATATTTCTAATCTTTTGCATTGAGACTAATTTTGTGTTGGCAAAGGTAAGCATAAAACTTCATTTTTCGCCGAACTGAAGCAGGTCTAAGCTTGTTCCGTCCCATTGGATGTAGGAAAAGAGCTTCATCCAATCGCCGGCGATGAGCAGTCGGGACGTGTGATTGAGCATGAGGTCGAGCATGATATGTTGGTGTCCGAAGATAAAGAAATGAATATCCGGATGTGTTTTCAGATAATCTTTGGCAAAGGATACGAGGTATTCGTAGTCTTTTCCCTGGTATTGGAGCGCGTCTTCTTTTGTAAGTCCGCTTTCCCTGCTGTTTAGCGACCAGTTCAGCGCCAAGCCGAAAGTCCATCGGGGATGGATTCCTGCGTATAGCCATTGGCAGAATTTGTTTCGGAAGAAAGCTCTCAGGAATCGAAACATACGGCTACGGTAGTCTACTTCGTCTCCATGTGCGAGGAAGAATCGTTTGCCGAGCAAATCTACCGTACATACATCTCGATGAATAATGGCGCCGATTTCTTTGGACAGGTAGTTGAACATCCATATATCGTGATTGCCGGTAAAGAGATGGATTTCTATTCCCTGGTCGGAAAGCTCGGCCAATTTTCCGAGGAAACGCACAAAGCCTTTCGGCACGACGTATTTGTATTCGAACCAATAGTCGAACATATCTCCCAAGAAATAGATGGCGGCGGCTTTGCTTCGGATATGTTCGAGCCAGCGTACTAATTTTTTTTCAACGCCTATCGGGTCTTGATGAAAACGGGCGCCTAAGTGAGCGTCGGCGGCAAAGTATATGTTCTTTGGGGAATGGTTCATGCGGAGTGTTCAAAGCAACCCTAATTCCAGTTTGGCTTCTTCCGACATCATGTCTTTGTTCCATTCGGGTTCGAAGACGAGGTTTATTTCCACGTCGGTTACTTCTTTTACCGATGCTACTTTCATGCGGATATCTTCCACGATATAATCGGCTGCGGGACAATTGGGGGCGGTTAGCGTCATAGTGATGCGCACTTTCTTTTCGTCGTCTGTTTCTACGTCGTATATTAATCCCAGGTCGTATACATTGACCGGTATTTCCGGGTCGTAAACCGTTTTAAGTACGGCGACGATCGCCTCTTCGGTCTGGAGAAATTCGTTGTTCATTTTCTTTAGATTTGTACGCAAAAATAGATAAAATATTGATTGGAGGGTGGCGTTCACAACTTTCCTTCGTCGGCATAACTATAATATGTATGGTCGGACAGGATCAAATGGTCCAACAGTTTTATTCCCATCAATTGGGCTGCGCTTTGCACTCGTTGAGTCAGGAGATCGTCTTGTTTGCTTGGCAGGATATTGCCCGAAGGGTGGTTATGACAGAGGATGAGGCCGGAAGCCAGCGACTGTATGGCGGCTTTAAATATCAAGCGGATGTCGGCTGTTGTTTCGTTTGTTCCCCCTTGACTGATTTTCACTTTCTCGATAACTTTGGCGGCCTGGTTGGTCAGGGCGATCCACATTTCTTCATGTCGCAGGTCGCAGAGCAGGGGATAAAAGAGGGTGTGCACATCTCTGCTGCACGTAATGTTTTGCTGCCGGATACGTTCACAGCCATTCCGTCGGCGTCCTAATTCGAGGGCGGCTGAAATCGTAACGGCTTTGGCCTCTCCGATTCCTTTAAATCCGGAGGTCAGTTCCTTCAGAGAGAGTTTCCCTAATGCATTCAGATTATTTTGTACGGAATGGAGGATGCGTTGTGCGAGCTGTACTGCCGATTCCTCTTGGTTTCCCGATCCGATTAAGATAGCCAAGAGTTCGGCATCGCTCAATGCCGAGACGCCTTTTTGCAGCATTTTCTCCCGCGGACGGTCTTCCACTGCCCATTCCCTGATAGGAGGCAGTTTATTCATAGTTAAGGTCATGTTACGGAAGAGTTATTCGCGAACACGTCCGATGTACGAACCGTCCCGCGTATCTACTTCTATCTTTTCGCCCACGTTGATAAAGAGCGGGACGCGTACTTCGGCTCCGGTTTCTAAGGTAGCCGGTTTCAGGGTATTCGTTGCCGTATCTCCTTTCAAGCCGGGTTCCGTGTATGTCACTTCCAGGGTTACGTGAGCCGGGAGTTCGCAAGTCAGGATTGTTTCGGTTGCAGTATGCACCATGGCTTCCACCAGATCTCCTTCTTTGAGGAATTGTACGCCGCTGATGCTTTCGCCCGGTATATTGATTTGTTCGCAGGTTTCGGTATGCATAAAGTTGTATCCCATATCGTCTTTGTAAAGGTACTGATACGGACGGCGTTCGATGCGGACTTCCTCCACTTTCACTCCGGAGTTCCATGTCTTGTCGATCACTCGGCCGGTGGTTATATTTTTTAGTTTGGTACGGACGAAGGCCGGGCCTTTACCGGGTTTTACGTGAAGAAATTCGACGATAAAATAATAGGCGCCATCTATATCGAGACACATTCCGTTTCTAAAATCAGCAGTCGTTGCCATAAGTATATTATTTGTATAAATTTGATTAATAATTCATTGAATCCGACTGCAAAAATAAGACATCTCTCTTTAAGATGCAAATACTGCCGGAATAATCCGGAATATCTGTTACTTTTGCCGATATTTCGAACAAAATGATGACGCTGGATATTTCTTCATGGATAAATTCTCCTTACGATTGGACGCTTCTTTTCGTCTGCGCGCTTTTGATTGGCATGTCTAAAACAGGCATTCAGGGAATCAATGTACTGACGATACCGCTTATGGCAATCAACTTCGGCGCCAAAGAATCTACGGGGCTGATTCTGCCGATGCTGTGTTTTTCCGACCTCATTGCCGTTCTTTACTACCGGCGCACGGCCGAATGGAAATACATCTTTAAGTTATTGCCTTCTGCCATAGCCGGGTTTTTTCTGGCCATAGCCGTAGATAAACTCATTCCGGCCAATGAGTTCCGCCGACTTATGGCTTTCTGCATATTTCTGGGGATAGGCGTGATGTATTGGACGGAACGAACCGGGAAAGAACACAAAATGTTCACCTCCTGGTGGTATGCTCCGGCATTTGGCTTGATGGGAGGTTTCACTACGATGATAGGAAATGCCGCCGGGCCGGTCATGGCGGTTTATCTCCTTTCCATGCGCTTGCCCAAATACAGCTTTGTGGGCACAAGCGCATGGTTTTTTTTAGTTGTAAACTACCTGAAGTTACCTTTGCAGATTTTTGTCTGGGATAATATTTCCATCACTTCCGTCACGCTGAACGCCATGGCCATTCCTTTTATGTTATTGGGCGCTGCCATCGGCATCTATTTTGTGAAAAAAGTTCCGGAGAAGAGTTATCGTATGTTTATCATTGTAATAACCGTTCTCTCTACGGTGATGCTCATCTTTTGATTAAATCTCCTGCGGAGGAATGTTGAACAACGTAAGCGAGAGGGTGAAGTAGATATTTTCTATGCGTATCTCCCTGCGCCACACCCGCGAGAAAACGCCCAACCGCAGGTCTCTCACATCATCCTCCGAAAAATACTTCTTCTGCATAAAGTCCGCGCCTAATACATCGGCGCAATACTCGATAAAGTCTTTCAATTCCTGAGGGATTTCATTACTCTTGCTAAGAAAATGCAAATCATAACGTCCGTTCTCGTACTTAGAAATGTTTACTTGAAGGAAGACAGACAATTCCGGCGTCTTGAGCGGGAGAATATATTTATCAATGGGCCGGCCGTCGGTACTTTCTCCTTTTTCAAAGAACTCCGGGTTGTGCTTAAAGATATTGTAAATATCTATGTGAAAAAAATCACAAGCATCATCCTTTTGTTTCTTCTTATTGTCGGACAATGATTGAACGGGCAATTCCTGCCGTGCAACAGGCTCCTGAAACGAAGGCCTTTGTTGCGCAAATGGTTGTACAGTTGGTTGCATAGTTACTTCTTGTTGTTTTTGAACATTAGGTTTATTAAATTTGAAAAAATTCATACGAAGCTATTTATTAGTATTCAAAAACAAAGGTAATGATTGTATGCCGATTGGCGCACGATTCTCCCTACAATTTTCTTTTTTGCCTGAAACACTATTATCGTATCTTTGTTTTCTCTTAAAGAAAATCATAATGAGAACAATTATTTTAGCAGACAATCAGGATATAACAAGAGCCGGGATACATTACTTCTGCTCTCAGATACCCGGAGTGTGGACCATACAGGAGGCGAGAAATAAGAAAACGCTGCTTCAATTGCTATCTGTTTCTTCCAATGCCGTGGTGGTTCTGGACTATACGCTCTTCGACCTCTCCGGAGTGGAGGAACTGTTGATTTTGCACGACCGTTTTCAACAAGCCGACTGGATTCTTTTCTGCGAAGAATTAAGTATTGATTTCATCCGGCAAGTAACATGCAGTACCCCATCCTTTTCCATCCTGCTCAAAGATTGTTCTACGGAAGAAATCAATGAAGCTTTGCAACTTGCGCTGTTGTGTTCGGAACGTTATCTGTGTCATCGGGTAACGAATTTATTGCAAAACAAGAAACAAAACCCCGATATACAGGAATGTCCGCTCCTCACATCAACGGAAATGGAAGTCCTGAAACTCATTACCTTAGGAAAGACGACCAAAGAAATAGCCGAAGAACGTATATCCAGCGTGCATACAATCACCACGCACCGAAAAAATATCTTCCGCAAAATAGGCGTCAATAACGTGCACGAGGCAACCAAATACGCCCTCCGGGCCGGGATTATCGACCTGGCCGAGTATTACATATAATATAAGGAGGCATACAAACATTCATGAAAGAATTATTTCGCATCCTGCAAGCTTCCACCGTGATAGAGGCAATCGTTGTCATTGCACTTATCGCGGCCGTCGGGTTATATCTGGGGAGGATTAAAATAGGAGGCATATCCTTGGGCATCACCTTTGTTTTCTTTACCGGCATCATAGCCGGACATCTGGGTATGGTTGTAAACGAAAACATGCTCATATTTGCGCAAAGCTTTGGGCTGATTCTGTTTGTCTACACCTTAGGTTTGCAGGTTGGCCCCGGGTTTTTTTCTTCCCTTCGGCAAAGAGGCATAAAACTGAACCTCCTGGCAATTGCCGTTGTCTTCCTCGGATTATGTTTGGTATTGATATTTCACCGCGCCTTTGGCGTATCCATCCCCGATTTGATGGGATTATTATCCGGAGCGGTAACGAATACGCCTATGTTGGGCGCCGCTCAGCAGGCCCTCTCGCAAATCGACCCTTCCGATACGCCCGGCATGACGCGGATGGCCTTGGCCTGTGCCGTAACATACCCGTTGGGAGTCGTGGGAGTTATCTTAGCAATCATGGTAATGCGAAAACTTTTCCTCAAAGAAGGAGCCGGCAGCCGGGAGCATAAAACATCTCAGACGCAGGTGACAGAATTTCAGCTTACAAATCCGGAATTATTCGATAAAAGTATACGCCACGCCATGTTGCAAAGTAAAATACACTTTGTCATCTCTCGCCTTTGGAAAGATGGGAAGGCGCTGATTCCTACCTCCGATACCCTGCTCCGGCAGGGCGACCATCTGCTCGTTATCTCCGAAGCCGCGGACGTAGAAAAAATCAAACACCTTTTCGGCGAACAAGAAAACACCGATTGGAACAAAGAAGGTCTCGATTGGAACGCCATTGACAGTCATTTGATATCGAGGCGAATTGTCGTTACGCGAAGCAAGATAAACGGAGTGAAGCTCGGTTCGCTTCGCCTGCGCAACCTCTACGGCATTAACATTACGCGCGTGAATCGCGCCGGAATCGACTTGCTGGCCTCCCCCGGTCTTCACCTTCAGATAGGCGACCGTCTCACCATTGTAGGCGAAGCCCCTGCCGTAAACAATGTAGGAAAGATATTGGGCGATGAAGTAAAACGCCTCACAGCGCCGAATCTATTCGCCATCTTTCTCGGCATTTCCCTCGGGCTATTACTCGGATGCTTACCGGTTTATATTCCGGGCATATCCGCGCCCATCCGTTTGGGCATAGCCGGAGGGCCTATTGTGGTAGGCATCCTGATGGGAGCTTTCGGCCCCCGTTTTCATGTTACCACCTACACCACGCAAAGCGCCAATCTGATGATGAGGCAATTCGGCATCGTAATCTACCTTGCCGGATTAGGATTAACCTCCGGCCCCCATTTCTTCGAAACCGTGTTCCAAGCCGAGGGCTTACTCTGGATAGGATTGGGATTTCTGCTCACGATGCTTCCGGTATTAGTGGTAGGATACATCGCTTCGACGGCAGGGAAAGTAGATTACGCCGGCAATGCCGGGATGTTGTGCGGAAGTATGGCCAATCCGATGGCGCTTGGATACGCCAATACCACCGTAGATGGCGACGAACCTTCGGTCGCTTACGCCACCGTATATCCCGTTTCCATGTTCCTTCGCGTCATTACGGCACAATTAATCGTTATGCTTTTCTAATTTTTTTGTTTTTATACATCAATTCAAAAAAATAATCTATATTTGCACCGTCTTTCTATTTATGATAATGACGCGAAAAGTTAAAATGAAAATGTTTACAAATTCCAAAATACGAACAAAAGGGTTCCACAGCTTGCAGACGTCTTTCGTAGCATATACGAAAGCTTCTCGCAGCTTGCAGACGTCTTTCATAACATATACGAAAGCTTCCCGCAGTTTGCAGACGTCTTTTGTAACATATACGAAAGCTTCCCGCGGCTTGCAGACGCCTTTCATAACATATACGAAAGCTTCCCGCGGCTTGCAGACACCTTTCATAACATATACGAAAGCTTCTCGCGGTTTGCAGACGCCTTTTGTAACGCATACGAAAGCTTCCCGCGGTTTGCAGACGCCTTTTGTAACGTATACGAAAGCTTCCCGCAGTTTGCAGACGCCTTTTGTAACGCATACGAAAACTATTAGAAAAAAAATCAGCTTTGATGTAGCGAATATAAAATATTTTTTCAGTACATTTGCAGACGTTTTACCATATAATCATAGTTTATAAATCATAAAAACAGCATTACAATGAAGTTTATTAAAAATTATCTCTCACTTTTAAAGCGTCTTCGTAACGGAGAACATTTCGATTTCTATGGGAATATCATTGACTTTATGAATGGAAGAGAGCAGAAAACGCCGGCGCTCTTACCTTTGTGGAACACCTTCCGTACATTGTACGACACGGAAGACGAGATCTATAAGCGAAGCCTTAAGGCTGTTGAAACGAAGTATATAGACGAAGCGGACAGTGCGCGTATCGACACCTATATGGGCATCAAACGGAAAGTGAAATTCATGACATTCAGTACAGATCCACAGGAAGCGGCAGCCGCTCAGACGCTGATGGAAGTGATAGAGAACTATAAGAACATCAACCGCAGTGCGCTGACCGAAAAGACATCCCTTATCATTAACATGGTTCAGGATTTTGACCGTCCAAGGTATTCCGCCGCAGTTACTACCTTGCAGTTGATAAGTTTGATAGACAAACTGGAGCAGGAAAACAGCGAATTTAAGGTGATTTACACCGAGCGCACGCAACATCTGAATGAAGAGAAGAGTTTGGGAAATATGTACTATATACGCCCCAAAGTAGATAAAGCATTCAGCGAATTTACCGAGGCCGTTAATGCCTTCTACAAAACGAACGAGCTATTGGAAAAGGATGTAACCCTTCAAGCTGCGCTGGCGGATATCATTCAATTTGTAAATTCGTATATCTCGCAGTACGAGCGGATTTACGCCCGAAGGAATCCGAAGTATACGAACGGAAACGGAAAGAATCCCGATATAACTGTTCCGGACACGCAGGTATCGCGATTCACCGTAATACAGCAGGAAGTATCGGGCAATAGCAGCGTGATACCCGGATTCGGAACACATATGTCTTTAGAGATAGAAAATCCCACGCTCTTTGCACAGGAGTTGTACCCGGTAGCACAGGATGGCGTCTTACATTTGTGGGATGATTCCTCCAACAACGAATCATTCCCCATTACAGGCTTCCTGACGAATTCCGAAACCAGCGAAGTGACAGGTCTGATAGTAAAACCTTCTTCTACCGACATGGCATTTAATAAGCCCTTCCAGGAAACAGGGAAATGCAAAGCGGAGATTCTGAAAGACGGCGAGCAGTTGGCTATTTTAAACAATGTAGGATACCCTGCCACAATGACTGAAGGATGATTTCATGAAGATTCGCATCCGGCGCATAGGATATATAGCCCTGCTACCCCTCATGGCGGCAGGGCTTTTATGTATACTTTTATATATGCCGCTTTCCGGTGATTGGATTGGTAAGCGTGCGATTCGTTATATGGGAAAAACTTTTAACGTAGATATAGAGGTAGAACATATAAAACTCTCCTTTCCGCTCACACTCTCTCTCCATCATTTAACCGCCCGGTTGCCGGAAAATGGCGATACATTATGTACGCTTCAGCATCTGAACATGCGTATTATTCCCGGGCCATTACTGGGTAAAATCCTGTCTGTCGGCGAACTTTCCCTGCAAAATCTACGGCTTTCTACCGGACATTTCATCGAAGGAATGGAGCTGACAGGAAGCCTCGATACGCTTTCCGCCCAAGCAATGATTCGTTTGGCAAGCGAGAGAGTAACGGTGCAGACCTTATCCTTATCGGAT
Source organism: Tannerellaceae bacterium (assembly GCA_031284375.1). Classification (GTDB taxonomy): domain Bacteria; phylum Bacteroidota; class Bacteroidia; order Bacteroidales; family Tannerellaceae; genus DFXE01. Next base: position 24,802 of record JAISZY010000165.1, read on the forward strand.
GCTTCCATCCGCTTACGTATCGACTCCATGGCACAAGAAGATACGGATTCGATTCCTATAAAATGGAAAATAGATATAGTAGACTGTATAGTAAACCGCATCCGCTTTGCCATGCAAATGCCTGCCGATACGCTTTCCCTCGTTGCCGGTATTGGAAATGGTCAGTTGAGAAAGGCCGGCGTAGACTTAGGCAACTCGCGCTATACGATTGGCCAACTTAGATTGTCGGATACAAACATTCTGTACGATGGGAATGAACGCCCTCCGGATGCAGGGTTAGATTATAATCATATATATTTGAGCGATATCCATGCTTCCATTGATTCAGTTGCATACCAGGGAAGAAGCCTGAATGTGCGGATTCAGGACTTTGCGGCTTCGGAACGTTCCGGTCTGGAAGTTTCATCCTTAGACGGAAGCATCGGAAGTGATAGTCTGCAAATTTATGTGCCCGGATTACGCCTCCAAACTCCCGCATCTTCCGCCGTCTTACAGGCCGTTGTCCCTTGGAGCATCTTAGATAATTATGCGGAAGGAACTATGCGACTTATACTAAATGCATCCATTGGGAAAAAGGATTTACTGCTATGGGATAAAGGGTTGCCTCCGGATTTTCGGCGTACCTATCCTGATATGCCTTTGTCTCTGAATACGGAGGTAGAAGGAAATCTGTCTTCGCTTCATCTCCGGCAACTTACGGCCGAGCTACCCGATGCATTCTCTCTGTCCGTTTCCGGGCAAGCAAGCAATATCATCGACAGTTTGCATCGCTCTACGCAGATTCGGATAGAAGCGCAGGTGCGCAAGCTTCATTTTGCGCTTAATCTGCTTCCCGCATCACAAAGAGAAAGTTTCCGCATCCCGGAAGGACTTACTTTATCGGGCGATGTAGGATTGAATGAAAATGAATGGAATACCCATCTTTTATTGAGTGAAGACACCTCCGGCACGGTGGAGCTAAAGGCGCGCTATCATACCATCCTGGAGAACTACGAGGCGACACTGTCTTTGGATAGTCTTTTGCCCGTCCGTTTCATGCCGAACGATTCGTTGATGAGGCTTACTGCCTTTCTACACGCGGAAGGAAAAGGGATGGATTTATTTGCCGATTCTACTCGCAGCGCCCTGAAAGGACATATATCGGATATGCGATACGCATCTACCGAAATAAAAGATATACAGATAGATGCTTCGCTGGATACTCATCACGCCCAATTTGGACTGAAAAGTCTCCATCCGTTTGCCAATATGGATATCTCCTTTGATGGCAGTCTTCATCCCCAGTCGCTGAAAGGCATGTGGATAGGGAGTATAGATAGCCTCGACCTACAACGATTGCACCTGACGGATATGCCTTTTGCAACTTCTTTTCAGCTCTTTGCCGAAATGGAGAGCGACTTCCGCATCAATCATCTGGCAGACCTTACCTTAGGGAACTGGGAGTTGAACCTGGCCGATCGGCATATCAAACCCAAAATGCTTACCTTCCATGCACGTACCGACAAGGATACAACACGTTTGTCTGTTCATGTAGGCGATTTCGGCGTCATACTTACCGGCAATTCCGATGTAGAAACCATGCAAAACCGGCTACAAAGGATTGCAGAAGATATCAGCCGGCAGTTGAAGAAGGATTCTTCGCTTCATATTGCCGCTCTCACCCCTTTGCTGCCGGATATGAATCTTGTCATACATGCCGAAAAAGATAATCCGGTCTACAACATACTCCGGCAGTATGGGATAGACATGGATGCTTTTCGCCTCGACGCCTCTGCTTCTCCCCAAAGCGGATTGCGCATGGATGCTGCACTCTATACGCTTTACCGGGATACATTCCGGATAGATACCATCCGCGCCTCCGTTCGTCCCGATTCGGCCGGGCTGAACTATCATGCGGAAGTGGTAAAAAACAAAT
>JAISZY010000266.1 GCA_031284375.1 Tannerellaceae bacterium
CGTCCTGCTAAAATTTTGCAGGAAAGAAAAACAGTTGTGGCGCGTCCTGCTAAAATTTTGCAGGGGGAAAAACAGTTGTGGCGCGTCCTGCTAAAATTTTGCAGGGGGAAAAACAGTTGTGGCGCGTCCTGCTAAAATTTTGCAGGGAAGAAAAACAGTTGTGGCGCGTCCTGCTAAAATTTTGCAGGAGGAAAAACAATTAAAAAACCTCCTGCAAAAATTTTGCAGGAGGTTAAAAGATGCAGATTTAATCTTCCACCGGCTGGTCGGAAGCATTGTCTTCGTTGTTTTCGTTGTTTTCGGTTTTATTTTTAGCCCGTTGTCCGGCTCTTCGCTGAAGCGTGTAGTGGTATTTCTTCAGTTGTTCGTTCCAGTTCACCACAAAGTTATAGACAACGTTGGCGGCTGTTTTGGGCGCAATGGGTTGGGAATCTTCCACCGGTCCGCCGCCACCTTCTTCGGGCGTTTCGTCTTCGGGGTCCAGTATCGTATCGCCTCCCAGTCCGTCTATCAGGAGTTGTGCATCCAGGATATTCATTGCGGCGGTGTAGATGGTGTCGAGTTGTACGCGTATGGGTCTGATAACTTCTTTGGGTTTGCTCGCGCTTTCGTCTATACGTTCGTTGTAGAGGGCGAGGTATTCCTGTTCGGCTTGAGCGAGGGCGGCTGTCCAGTCGGAAAATCCCAGGAGGGTTACATCGGCGGCATGAGCGCCGTGGAGGTCTTGCAGTAAATTGTACAAGGCGCCCGATTCTTCGCTAAGTGTGCTGTTCAGGATGGATTTTCTGTATCCGTTCAGTACGTCGAAGACTCGCAGGGCTGCCTTACTTTTTTCTTCGTTGGGCTGCTTGAGCGAACCTTTTACTACGGCGGCGAATCCGCGAAAGACGTTGTCGCGTTTTTTGTCGGCCGCATCCATTTCCGGCGTAATAGGGCTTTTGCGTATCACTTGCAGCAGGTTGTCTGCCTTGTGGAAGACGGGAAGATAGCTATCCATCAGTTTATCCAAACCAATAGCTCCTGCCCCGAAAGCATCTACGGTAGTTGTGTACTTGAGATGAAGGTCAAACCATTCTTCGTTGTGAAGAGACGTCAGAGAGAATCTATATACTTTCATTCGCAATTGTTTTTAATAGGGTTTATAATTCGGGGGTGAATGTACGGAAATATTTTACATAAACAATATTTGGTTTGATAATTTTCATGGCTTCCCGGTATTTTTATTCCTTGCCTTCAGGATTTATTTCTTGTTTCAGCATTTCGTAGATATCTTGCCACGTTTTTTGGTAAAGGTTGGTCGTAAAATCGTTCAGTAGCGAAAAGGTATTGGAAGTATAGAATATATCCGTTGCATCGAGTTCTTTCATCTGATATTCCGTAATTAAAGACATAATTATTTCTTTGCCTATATGCTCTATATTCCATGTGGGACGATTGTTAATGTACTCCAGCGCCTGTAATGAAGCGACAGAGCAGAAACAGATTTGATGTGTAGGCAACTTGAATTTTAATTCTTCCAGAAATAGCTCTTGTGATATATTGCCGCGCAAAAAATCATTTACACGTACCGAAATAGCGTCGTCGGCTACGGGGCCTTCCACGATATCGTATTCGTGCAAAGTTTTACGCGATTTGTTTTGTCTGTTGGATACTACAAAATCCAACCATTCTTTGCTATACGTATGGAAGCGTAGTGTGCGTAATTCGTCGTCGTCCCAGATGTATTCGTCAAATTCAAATTCCGTCACTACGCCGCCGGTTTGATGGTCTTCGCCTTTGCGATTTGCCCAAGCCTGGGCTTGAGTATACAGTTTGGTAACATAAAAGCCTCGCCCAAAATCTCTGTTGGGTTTACTCGCCGACAAGTCTATGCTGTGGATATGCAAATAACTTCCGTGATATACTTTCATTATCGCAAACCTCCGTTTTTACGGCAAATATGAAACATGGAGCGTATCGCCCAATAGGGCGTATCGGTATGTAACGCCCACCAATGCCGGTAGAGATAATCCAAACCTCCGTATTTTTTCAGGTACCGGTAGGCTTCTTGTACGGTCATTTTGTAGGCGAGCGCAAATTCGGGTATGATAAACGTCGTAAACGTTACCCTGTCTTGCAATTCCGTATCCTGGAGTTGTTCTGTTTCCATGGCGATTTATTTTATTGCTTTTACGCAAATGTACGGTTTTCCATCGTTCCCTCAATCGCCCGAAAAGTTATCTACTAATATCTCCCGGTAGGAATTAAAAATTTTTGATTTGGACATGAAGCCGATATAGCGGCCTTCTTCGTCTACTACGGGCAGGTTCCAGGCTTTGGTGTCGTCGAAGAGTTGCATGACTTTTTCCATCGGCGTATTCGTCACTATTTTGGCGGGAACGGATACCATGAATTTGGATACGCGGAAACGTTCGTAAAGTTCGGGACGGAACATGATGTTGCGGATGTTGTCCAATTGTACCACGCCCAGCAACAGGCCTTCTTTGTTGATGACCGGAAAGGTATTGCGCCCGCTCTTGGCGATGACTTTCACTACGTCGCCCAGCGTCATGTCCGGGTATACGGTCTGGAAATCTTTCTCTATCACGCCGTCGATATGGAGCAGCGTCAGCACGGCTTTGTCTTTGTGGTGGGTAAGCAGTTTTCCTTTCTGAGCCAGACGCATGGAGTATATGCTGTGGGGTTCGAACATCAGTATCGTAAGGTACGAAGAGATGGAGACCATCATCAGGGGGAGGAAGAGGTCGTATCCGCCCGTTAGCTCGGCAATGAGGAATACGCCCGTAAGCGGGGCGTGCATCACGCCCGACATCACGCCGGCCATGCCCAGGAGGGCGAAATTCTTTTCGGATACATAGGCGGTGAAATCGAAATAATTGGACGTATGGGCGAACATAAATCCCAAGATGCATCCCATGTACAAGCTGGGGGCAAAGATTCCGCCGCAGCCGCCTCCGCCGTTGGTGGCGCTGGAGGCAAAAACTTTGGCGAGCAGAATAAGCAGCAGGAAAATCAGCACGCCCCAATACGACGTGTTCATGCCGTAGAAGAGGCTTTTGTTCATGATGTGCATGTATTGCCCGTTCAGCAGCGAGCCGATGGTATCGTAGCCTTCGCCGTACATCGGCGGGAAAAGGAAGATGAGGATACTTAGTATCAGGGCGCACAAAATAAATTTCTTCCAATACACCCACTTACCCAAAGCGCCTTCTACCTTAATCATCATCCGCGTGACGTATAGCGAAAGCAGTCCGCAAAAAACGCCCAGCAGCAGAACATACGGAATACGGCCTATCTCGAAAACTTCCGTTTGCGAGAATTTAAACATCGCTTCCGTTCCGGTAAATATATAGGATACGGTGGCGGCCGTAACCGACGAAATAAGTAAGGGCATGACCGACGTCATCGTTAAATCCAGCATCAGCACTTCGATAACGAAGACCAATCCGGCAATCGGCGCCTTGAATATTCCGGCAATCGCCCCGGCTGCCCCGCAACCTACCAGCAGCATCAAGGTTTTTTGTTCCATCCGGAACAGCCTCCCCAGATTGGAACCGATGGCGGCTCCCGTCAGTACGATGGGCGCTTCGGCACCGACCGAGCCTCCCAGACCGATGGTAACGGTACTGGCGGCCAGCGAACTCCACATATTATGAGGCTTGATACGGCTTTTGCGTTGCGAGATGGCGTATAATATCTTCGTCACCCCGTGACTGATGTCGTCTCGGACGATGTACTTTACAAACAAACCGGCCAGAAGGATGCCTATCACGGGATAAAGCAGCAGCAAGTAATTTGCCTCGCTCACGTCCATATTGCGGGTAAGAACGGATTGTATCAGGTGAATCAACTGTTTCAGCACAATGGCCGAGGCCGCCGTACAGATACCCACCAGAAAACTGACAAAGAGGAGGAAATGTTTCTCTTTGATTCGTTTTTCTCTCCATATCAGGAATTTGTAGAATAAGTTATCTTTTTTAATCATCTTAAATGCCTTTCCCCGTGATTACGGTTTTGATTGTATATGCCAATATCATCAGGTCTAATACCAGCGACATATTTTCGTAATACAGCATGTCGTATTCCAATCGTTCAATCATCTCGTCTACATTGCAGGCGTAGCCGTACTTGACCATGCCCAGAGAGGTTATTCCCGGCCGCACATTGTGCAGAAGGTAGTAAAAGGGAGCTTTTTCTACGATTTGATCGATAAAGTAACGCCGTTCCGGCCGAGGGCCTACCAAAGACATATCTCCTTTCAGCACATTCCAGAATTGGGGCAGTTCGTCCAGACGATACTTACGCATCAGACGTCCGAAGGGCGTAATCCGGCTGTCGTTCTCGCTCGAGAGCAGCGGCCCGTTGTCTTCCGAGCCTGTGAACATGGTCCGGAACTTATACATCATAAAGGGCTTTCCTCTGTATCCAATCCGTTCTTGTTTGAAAAACGCCGGGCCGGGCGAATCTTTCTTCACCCTCCGGGCAATATACAGAAAGACGGGACAGAGCAGGAGAAGGGCCAATACGGCAATGGACTTATCCATCCAGTATTTGATGTTTTTTTCCGCGCCGGAAAAATTATTGTCGGTAACGTCTACTAAGGGCAAGCCCCGGATGGTTTTTATTTTCACTTTGGACAACATATTCGATTTGTCGGCCAATATTTTTATCGGGCATTTATACCGGTACAAAGGATAGAGGAGATGGATTCGCTTTTCGTTGTTGGTCGATTCGATGGCAACTACGATTTCATCGATATGTTTGTTCGGGACAATATCCGGCAAATCATGTACCGTACCGAGCAACAGGTGCGGCTCAACGGTTACTTCCGCCTGTTGGTCTTCAGCGGCAAAGCCGGCAATACGATAGCCCATATCATATAGATTGTTCGCTATTTGCCTGGCCTTGGGGCCTGTTCCGATAATCAATACATTGAGCGACCATTTCCGGCGTTTTACCTGATTCAATCCGTTTTGGGTGATAAACAAACGGGGCAGATACGTAAAAAAGAATTGCAGGGCGAGGAGCGTAAAAAACAATTGGTAGTAAATATGGAACGAACGGGGCAAATCGTTCAATATAAAGATAAAAAACAAGATAGTTACGCCGCCTACCACCGTTATGAGGGTAAGAAAGAACTCTCCGAGCCGGGATTTGCCGAAAGGCCGGTTGTAATAGCCCGAAAAATAAAAAAGAACCAGCCAGAAGAAGGGCATCGCTATCTGTACTTCCCAGACCACCGGATAGGTGAGATAACTCGTTAGCGAAGCATAGCCGAGGTAATAGGCAATCTGTTCGTAGCGCAGGATATTGAAGAGCAACCAGACAACAGACGCGGCAAGGAAATCCGAAGCAATGTATTTGAAAGTCTGTACCTTTTTGTTCATCATCTGATTATCTGAAAAATTCCTCCGCTGCCCAGTTTGATAATAGCCGAAGGGTTGGCTTTACATTCTTCGTTGCGGCGATAATTCACAATATAGTCTACGTTCTCCTTAATATAATCGGAAATTTCGCTGTAATTGGCAGGCGAAGGTTCGCCGCTCACATTCGCGGAAGTGGAAACAACGGGTTTGCGGAAACGCTTGCAAAGAGCTTGCGAAAAAGCTTCGTTCGTTACGCGTATGCCTATGCTACCATCTTCGGCAGGAAGATTTTCGGCTAAGTTTTTTCCTTTTTCGTAAATAAGCGTCAAGGGCGTATCTGCTACTTCAATCAATTCCCAAGCTATATTCGGCGCCTTGTCTACATATATTTCCAATTTGGCGGGACTGTCAATCAATACCAGCATGGCCTTCTTGTCGAACCTTTGTTTCAGTTCGTACACCTTTTGCACGGCCTTTTCGTTGGTTGCATCGCAGCCAATTCCCCAGATGGTATCCGTAGGATAGAGAATGACGCCTCCTTCCTTCATTACCTCGCAAGCCTTTTTTACTTCTTCTATCATTATACGCTTATATTATAAGTATTATAAGGGCAAATGTACATGATTATTTCTAAGGGTACAATTCCCGGTTTATCTGCCGGACTTTTTTATCTTTGCGGTAACATAAAAATGAGAACCCATCATAAAGAAGAATAAATGAATTATTGTGAGAAAATTAGATACCGAATATATACGGCAGAACATGCAGCTTTCCCCAACATGGTTCATCACCTGTTGGCTCAGTTACCGAAAGATGAATGTATTCTGCGACTTACATTCTTCGGAACCCCGCCGTCGGACGAGGAGTATCTGAAGCGGCGTAGCATACTGGAAGAAAAAGCGTTGGCCTGTTTCGGAAACCGGGAGCCGGCCTTGAGCTATGTTTCACAACCTCCCCTCCATGCGCCGCTGCTGATGGAAGTACACAGCATCGTAGCCGGTGAAATCGATAAAATCACATATAAACGCTTTCAAAACAAGCCTTATACCTTGCTGGAAAACAAAGAAGGACGTTTCCTTTTTGCCGGTGGATTTCAAAGTGACATCAGCGCTTCCGTCGAGCAACAGTCGGTAAACGTATTTCGCCAAATAGAAGAATTGCTGAAGCTTGAGCATTTTCCCATCCACAGCATCATCCGGCAATGGAATTATATCGAACGGATAAGTTGTTTCAGCAATGGAAAGCAACATTACCAGAGTTTCAATAACGCGCGAAGCGATTTTTACGCAAAGGATTCATGGCCTCATGGTTATCCGGCAGCTACGGGGATAGGCGCCAACCTGGGAGGGGTTGTGGTGGATTTGGACGCCGCCGTATTCACCTCGCCCGATGCGTATGCCGTACCGATTGATAATCCTCTGCAAATTGCTGCCCATACGTATTCGGACAAAGTGCTGAAAACAGCTCACAAAACAAAAGCTACTCCCAAGTTCGAACGAGCCAAAAGCATCGTATTTGCCAACCGGCGCATAGTGTATATATCCGGAACGGCCGCCATCCGGGGAGAAAACAGTCTGAGTAATGCCGGATTGGAACATCAACTACACGCAACGATAGAGAATATAACTCAATTAACCGGTAAGGCTCCATGGATTATGCTCCGTGTGTATTTGAAAAACAAAGCAGACTACGCACTTGCCGAACGGCTCATAAAGGAATATCATCTTCATATACCCATCTCTTATATGTGTGCAGACGTATGCAGAGATGAACTGTTGATTGAAATAGAAGGCATTGCCATCGAGTAAACAATTTATATTTAATAATCTGATAAAATGAAAACAATTCAAAAAGCTATTTATTCATACTACACTACCATTATATTATTGGCAATCTATGCTTGCGGGTTGGCTATTGCCACGTTGGTAGAAAAACACACAAGTACGGAGATGGCCAAGGGGCTTATTTATTATTCTCCGCTCTTCTTTTTTCTGCAGTTTTTGCTGGTTCTTAACTTTACGGCCATACTAATCAAACAGTATCGGCAGAGAAAACGCCAATGGGGGTTTATGCTCGTCCATCTTTCGTTTATCATCATCCTGCTGGGCGCTCTGATATCCCATTTCTTTGCCAAAGAAGGTATACTGCATTTACGGGAAGGAGACAAAAGCAATCATATAAAGGTTGAAACATCGGAAGGAACAACATACCATACGCTTCCATTCAGCATTGAACTGGTTAAATTTACCTTATCCCGCTATCCCGGCTCATCCAGCCCATCTTCTTATGAAAGCGAAGTACTGATTCACTTGGACGGAAAAACCTACAAAAGCCTGATTTTTATGAATAATGTACTCGATTTGAAAGGATATCGCTTCTTCCAAGCCTCGTACGACCAAGACGAAAAAGGCACGATTCTGTCTGTCAATAAAGACGTAGCCGGACGAAATGTAACTTATACCGGCTATCTGTTTCTGACTATAGGTTTTCTACTCTGTCTGACAGGAAAACACTCCCGTTTCGGTCGGTTAAAGAAGATGTTGAAGAATCTCAAACAGACATCCGTCCGGACTACAATCATCCTTCTCCTTTTGACAACGTTTTTGCCGGCGGAAGCAGTTCCTTATGATGCATCGTCCATATTAGACGCTTTACAGAAAAACGCAGTAGAGCCAACCCATGCCGCTCGTTTCGGAGCCTTGCCGATACAAGCGTACAACGGACGAATCATGCCCATAAACACGTTTTCATCGGAAATACTTCGTAAGATACACAAAGAAGACAAGGTAGGGAATTTAAATTCCGACCAATTCTTGCTCAGCCTACTCACCTTTCCGGAGATGTGGATGCACGTCCCACTGATTGCTCTATCGAATAAAGAATTGGCGCATTATTTCGACTTAACCGAAGAAACATTCGCCTATATCGAAGCGTTTGACGACAATGGTAATTACAAATTGCAAGACAGATTGGATAGAGTCCATTCCAAAATGCCCGCCCAACGCAACCGGTTCGATAAAGATTTGATTAAATTAGACGAACAGATTAATATCTTCTATCAATTGTTGCACC
>JAISZY010000269.1 GCA_031284375.1 Tannerellaceae bacterium
GTATCATTAATCGGCTCCGTGTTATTAATTTCCGTAAGCTCAAAGTTCAGCGCTTCCGCTTGTTCCTTCAGCCACTTCAGGCCGGCGTCTGTAAATCCGCCATGCTGACCGCCTCGTTCCGTAAGAACAAGAACATTAAAAGATGTATGCCCGGCGCTTTCTGCCGAAAATATTTTCGCGCCCCCCATCCCGGCAACGATAATCAGCAAAGTGATAAGAATGTTTTTCATGGTTCGATATAAATTAATTTGTTTTTCAATACGCAAAACTACGATTTAATCTCTTATTCCCCTCAAAGCCCCCTTAGTAGCACACAGAAACATCCCCCCGAAACCTCTGCCCTTATTCCCTTATTACGGGGCGTAGTATAGATAAAATAAGGGAATAAGGGAGGAGGGAGCGGGGATGTTGTCGCGCTACTAAGGGAGCTTTTGGGTAATAAGGGTTTTTATCGTATGAATGATTTTACAATCGCCCCCCTCGTCATTGCGAACCCGCAGGGTGAAGCAATCCAGCATCCCACTCCACGTCATTGCGAACCCGCAGGGTGAAGCAATCCAGTTCCCACACGCAACTCTGGATTGCTTCACTCCGTTCGCAATGACGCGGTACGCTATTCCGGATTGCTTCACTTCGTTCGCAAAGGATGACGGGCTTGGTACCATGGATTGCTTCCCTACATTCGCAAAGACGCGGAGCTACTGACTACTAATTCGATAAAATTTCCTACATTGCGGCCCATTAAAGAAGAGAAAATAATGTTTGACATTTTATATCAAAATGATTTGCATATTCAATCCGTCGAGAAGACTTTTCCGAAGGTTCTCCGGCAGTTGCAGGCAGGCGATTTTAAGAGCGCCGACGTCTGCAAGATGCAAAACACGGGATTTTACCGTGCAAGATTGGACATTCGAGACCGCTTGCTGTTTCGTTTCGTAACCTACAACGAAAAGAAGTATATCCTGCTGCTCGAAATTATTAAAGAGCATAATTACGCCCGAAGCCGGTTTCTGCGCGGAGCAACGGTAAACGAAAGTTTGTTTGTTCCCGTCGAATCGCCCGAACCGGAAACATCCCCCGTTCAGTTGTCTTATCTGAACAAAAACAACAAGGCCGTCCATACGCTCAATAAGTTTATTTCTTTCGACGACTATCAGAAAGATATTTATAAACTTCAGCCGCCGCTCATCATTGTTGGAGCAGCAGGCAGCGGCAAGACCGTCCTCGTGCTGGAGAAACTTAAAAACCTGCATGGAAGCGTGGCCTACGTCTCGTTGTCGAAATATTTGGTAGATAACGCTTCGAGCATCTACTATTCTTCCGGTTACGACAACGAACATCAGGAAACCGATTTCCTTTCGCTCCGCGATTATCTTTCGCTCTGGGAGATTCCCGAAGGGCGGGAGGTAGAGTTCAAAGACTTTGCCCGCTGGTTTAATCGCCATGCGCAATCGGTAAAGATAAACGAACCCTACCGTGTGTTTGAAGAATTTAAAGGCGTAATAACCGGTTCGCCCATCCATACGGCATGGCTTTCGCAGGAAGAGTACATGCATCTGGGCGTAAAGCAATCTATCTTCTCCCTACAAGAAAGAGAACGGCTCTATCCGCTCTTTCTCAAGTACGTGGAGTGGCTGAAAGAAGAAAAATTATACGACAGCAATATCCTTTGCCACAAATACCTTCACAAGGTGCAGCCTTGCTACGATTATGTAATGGTGGACGAAGTACAGGACATCACAAACATACAACTGAAATGTATCCTGGCTTCGCTGAAAGATAAACAACATTTTGTGCTTACGGGCGACAGTAACCAGATTGTTCACCCCAACTTCTTTTCGTGGAGTAAAATAAAGACCTACTTCTACGAAACGGGCGATACGAAGGAGAACCAAATCAAAATCCTGCATACCAATTACCGCAACAGCCTCGGCGTAGTGGAACTGAGCAACAATTTGCTGAAAATTAAAAACAGCCGTTTCGGATCAATCGACCGCGAAAGCAATTATTTGATAAACACCGTAAACAAAGACGAGGGAGAAGTATTACTCTATCTGAACGACGAAAAAAAGAAAAAAGAATTAAACCGTCGCACGCAAGAGAGCGCCAAATATGCCGTGATTGTACCCGGACGGGCGGAAAAAGCCGAAGCCGGGCGATTCTTCAAGACGCCCTTGGTATTCAGCGTTCAGGAGGCCAAAGGATTGGAGTACGAAAATGTGATTTTGGTCGATTTCATTTCAGGACACGAAGCCGAATTTCGCGAAATCATTGCCGGAGTAACGGTAGACGACCTTCGCCGGGAAGAACTGCGCTACAATCGGGCGGGCAACAAAAACGACAAGGACGCCGAAATCTACAAATTTTACATCAATTCGTTCTATGTAGCCGTAACCCGCGCCGTGAAGAACGTATATATATTCGAACGCCTATCGTCTCATCCGGCTTTGCAACTCTTGCAAATGCAGGAAACAAAGGCCGAAATCAGCGTGAAGGAAACCCACTCTACACGCGAGGAATGGCTCATCGAAGCGCGTCGTCTCGAAGAACAGGGCAAACAGGAACAAGCCGAAAAGATACGTGCCAAATACCTTGGATACGAATATCTCTCGCCCGAACAATTGGAAACGGTCAAGGCGCTGGCGCTCGACCCTGCCAAGAAAGAGTCTGAGGTGAAGAAAGAACGCAAACAATTGTTTCAGTATGCCATAAACCACCGTCGATATGATTGGACGGAAGCGCTGGCCAAACTACAATTTCAGCGCGCTATCCTCTACATGAAGGAACTGCGGGCCGAACGCCGCGAGTATGAAAAACATCTGCGAATAGGGAGTAAATCCAAAGTAGAAGCCGTAACTCAGAAGTACGGCATTGATTTTACCTGTGGCGAAGGCGTTTCGGGTCTGATGCTGGCGCTGCAATACGGCCATACGGAACTCGCTCTCGATTTGATAGACAAAGGCGCTTCGATTACCCTCTCCGACGATGCGTCGCGGCAGGCGATAGATTATCTGTTCAACGCATACGTGAAAAACAAAAGCTCGAAACAAAAACATATGCAACTTGCCGGCGAACAGATATTGAAACATTGTTGGGACAAAGTAGCGCCGCAAGTAATCGAATACCAATACGGCAAGCGTCTGTTTCGCATCGGTTTGCACAGTATGCTGTATTTCCTCATCGTCCTGATACGCAATACGGCCGACAGCAGACCTTCTAAAACATTAATTCCCCCTTTGGATCACAATAAGTCCGACTATGTTATGGGAACATTCTGCATGTCCGAATTGGAAGAGTTTGCCGCGATGATGCCGGACGAAATTCTTCCTCCGTATCGCAAAAAACGTACCTATATCAACAGTATCATGGCGATGAACGAACGGGACAAAGACTCTCCGTACTGCAAAGCCGCTTTTCTCCGCGTGGAACGGGGATGGTATGTTTTGAATCCGGATATAGAATGGGAAATAACGAAATCAACTAATTTTTAAAATAGAGAAGAATATGTTTTCAGGTATTGTAGAAGAAGCAGCTCAGATAGTTGCCATACAAAAGGATAAAGGCAATGTGCATCTCACGGTGAAAGCCTCGTTTACGCACGAATTGAAAATAGACCAAAGCGTATCGCACAATGGCGTTTGCCTTACGGTGGTTAGCAAGGAAGGAGAAACCTATACCGTTACGGCCATCCAAGAAACATTGGAACGTTCTAACCTCGGACTGCTCAAGGTGGGCGACAGGGTGAATCTGGAACGCAGCCTGTGGATGAACGGTCGCTTAGACGGGCATATCGTGCAGGGGCATGTAGACCAAACCGCCGTATGTACGGGAGTAAAAGAAGCCGAGGGAAGTTGGTATTACACGTTTCAATATGTGTTTGACAAAGCAATGGCGCAGCAAGGCTACGTAACGGTAGAAAAAGGCTCGGTCTGCGTAAACGGCGTGAGCCTCACCGTATGTAATTCTCAGGACAATAGTTTTGAAGTAGCCATCATACCCTACACGCACGACCATACAAATTTCGGACAAATAAAGGAAGGAACCGTTGTTAATCTGGAGTTCGACATCGTAGGGAAGTACCTCAGCAAAATGTTGCAGTATAAATAATCAAAGGTCTTTAAGAAGAGTTTTCCCACTCGTCAGGGTCATGTCCCGGCGAACATTCAGGATAGCGGCCCATTCCTTACGGAATTGGCCGTTTATATCTATCTTAAAGTTTTCGGAGCCACGCGTATCCATTTTTTCTAAGAGGTCTCCCACACTGATACGATGGATGTCTATGGCAGGTTGGTAATGCGTAATACGGTCGTTGTTCCCGTAGTTTACTTCAATAATGATACCCAATTCGGACAGGAGAAGCAATATTTGCGTAGTAAGTCGGAGAGGAATATGATAGGCATCCGACAGTTCGTCGGCCGTATAGGGTTTCCCTCCTTCGGCAAAGCGTTTTACGATGAGCGAGGCAATCAATAAGGTAAGGAAATCCTTATATCGCCGGCTGATATTCCGGCTATCTCGTTCGAAACTGAACTTTTTTACATTCTGAGAAGCATACGAGAGTTCGGCGCCAAACAAACAGATGAGCCACGAGAGTTGCAGCCAGAGTAACAACAAGGGCAAAGCGGCAAAGCTGCCGTATATGGCATTGTATCTACTCACCCAAATCTGCCCGCTGATATACAAAAGCTGAAAAAGCTGGAAGGCGCATCCGGCAATCAGTCCGGGAATAAGCCCGTTGAGAAAATGAACTTTCGTGTTCGGGAGCAGAATATAGATAGAGGTAAAAGCAATGGTGGTAATCAGGTAAGGCGCTACCTTGAGCAGTTTTTCCATCATGGGAGTAAAAAACAAGTACTGGCTCAGGAAAGTGTTTTGCAGCGTAGAGACGAAGATAGAAAACCCGCTTGAGGCCGTCATCAAAACGGGCAATATCAGGAAAAGCGCCATATAATCGACCACTTTGCGATTCCAGGGACGCGATTTGGAGATTTGCCAGATACTGTTGAAGGTATCTTCTATGGAAGAAATCAAACTGATAACCGTATAAAACAGCAACAATAATCCAATACCGACAAAGAGTCCCCCCTGCGCCAAGGAAAGATAAGATTCTACAAACTCCAATACTTTGCTGATCTCTATTTCATTTCCGGGGAAATAATCCAACAATTCCTGATGCACCACATTCTGAAACCCGAACCCTTTGGCAATACCTATCAGCACGGCCAAGAGCGGAACGATAGCCAGCAAACTACTGTAAGTAAGCGCCGATGCTTTGGTAGAAAGATTCTCGCTCAAGAAACCGCGAATGGCTAAGATTAGGGTTTTTATTACGTTGATATACAATTTCTTCACCCCGCTTATTTCATTGCCCGTAATACGCCAGATTTCATAGGTGATAAAATAAACGCTCTTTTTAACGAACGAACGGATTCGTTCATCAATCGATTTCTTGCTTTTGTTTGCCATCCTGTTTAAATAAATAAACGCAGTCTGCCTGTAAGCCGGGTTCTGTACTTATGTTTTACAACAAAAGTGTCTGCCATTTATCTCATCCTACCGTTGCCGGCAGGCTTTAGCGGTCTACCCCTCGGCATCGGACGAGCCGCCCTACATGCGCCGATATACATGACCTTACAACCCATAAGACGTACGGCATACCCTATCGCTAAGGTACCCGGTGAGCTCTTACCTCACCTTTTCACCCTTATTCCGCACGGATGCGGAACGGTTCTTTTCTGTTACGCTACTCTACCTTCGCAGATAGCTTCCCGTTAGGAAGTATGGCGCCCTGTGTTGCCCGGACTTTCCTCCCAATTAAATAATTGAGCGACAGACCGGCAGACTGCGATTGTGCAAAGATAGGATAAATCGGAGAGCGAATATGTTTTTTGTATT
The DNA here is from genome assembly GCA_031284375.1 of Tannerellaceae bacterium. GTDB lineage: Bacteria > Bacteroidota > Bacteroidia > Bacteroidales > Tannerellaceae > DFXE01. Next base: position 5,896 of record JAISZY010000269.1, read on the forward strand.
TATTATTTCCTACCTTTGTCGGCGAGTGATAATCTACAATAATTCTGTTCGTATGAAGACAAATTTCTTAAATAGTTTATGGATATTTTTAGTTGTATTTTCTCTGGGGAGCTGTTCGCATACGCCCCGGACAAATGAAAATAGCGTGGAAAAAACAACGAAAGGCGACGTTGTGGTTTTAAACAAAACGGATTTCCTTACCAAAGTGTTTAATTACGAAAAGAATCCGGACAGGTGGGTGTACGAAGGAGACAAACCTTGTATCATAGATTTTTATGCCGACTGGTGCGCCCCTTGTAAGAAAATATCGCCTATCCTGAAAGATTTGGCTGCCGTGTATAAGAACGATATTATTGTCTATAAAGTAGATGTAGACATGGAAGCCGAATTGGCGGCAGCGTTCGGTATTCAAAGCATTCCTACACTTTTATTTATCCCCAAAGACGGAGAACCTCAGATTTCTCAGGGCGCACTTCCCCGCGAAGCGCTTATCGAGCAAATTGATACCTTTCTGTTAGGAAAGAATTAACCTGTAAAAAACAGAGCGGCGACACATTCGTTTTCACTTCAGCGTCGCCGCACCCCGGAAGGTTTTATTCCCGTCCGTCGGGATAGCCCGGATTTTGTTTAAGGTTCAGATTCGAGTTCAGTATGCCGCGCGAGAGCGGGAGAATCATGGTATGATTGTCCGCTTCCTGCGATTTGTCCCACCACGGGCTTGTATAAACTCCGAAGCGACAGAGTATCGTGCGACGAAGACCTTCGCCGATAAATTCCCGTCCCCATTCATCAATCAATTCCTGTTCCGTTATCTGACTGCCGTCCTCTTTGTACAGACTGGTGGAATTGGCCGGAAAGTATCTTGCTCTCACTTTATTGAGCAATGCCTCGGCGCCGGCTTTGTCGCCCAACCGGAACTTACATTCGGCAAGCGAATAGTATATCTCCGCCAATCGGATCACTACGTAGTCCGATTCCATTTTGCCGGCGTCGTCGGTACGATATACCGGGTATTTTATCAGGCACCAGCCGGAACTCTGGTCGGCATGGTCCATATCCGAAATCATAACAGGCGAGCCGCCCGAAGGATTGGGGGAGATGCTGTTGGTGTCCGTATCTTCATACCAGCCTACCTGGTCGCGCAGGTAGAGGGTATATTTTCCGTTGTCGGCTTTTACGTGCTGCGTTGCACTGTTGGCATCCACATAGTCCAAATCGCCGTAGAGGAACATTCCTTCCCGGGCGCTTCCGCCTAAGTTGCGGTATTTCTTCAGACGGATATCGTCGGGGTATTTCTTAAACTTCCGTACCGGTTTCCCGTTCTCGAAAGCGTATTCCTTTCCCTCCAAATCAAGTCCCGGCTGAAGGGCGAAACGGGGATTCATATCTCCCCAATCCGAGAATCCGAAGTAGGGGGCTGACTTGAATGGCGCTCCCCACCAGAACATATCGTTTCCATACACCCAATGCGCATAACCGTAGGAGCTGGTGAAGGCGTAGATGATTTCGTTGCAGGTCTCGTTGTTCCAGTCGAAAGGAGCATCCCAGCGGGAGGCGATATCGTAGGAACCGTATTGGCCGTCGATGAGTTTCTGCGCATAGGTGGCGCAATCGGCATAGCGGTTTTCGCCAATCCACAGTTCGGCATTCAGATAAAGGCGCACCAGCAGCGAGGCGGCGGCGGCTTTTGTCCATAGTCCCTGCTTATTGCCGTTGCCGCTGTTGCCTTCCTTCGTGTCTAAGATGTTGAGCAGTTCGAGCAATTCGCTTTCTATGAAGTTGAACGCTTCTTTGGGAGGTACCTGAGAGGGCTGTATATTTTCGTCGGGGTACGTATTGGCAAGCGGTATGTTGCGAAACATGTCCAGCAGGCGGATGTAGAACCAGGCGCGAAGTGCACGCAGGTTGCCCGTTAGCATATTTATTTCGTCGGCTGCCATGTTGAACTTTGCCGGGTCGAGTTTGCTGATGTCGTTGATGGCGCTGTTGGTAAACACGATTCCTTGAAAGTTGTTTTTCCATGCGCCGTCCGGAGCGCCGTCGTCTATGGTCCAGGCATGCCAGTGGATGCGGAAATATGTTTGCCCGTCCAACCAGTGTCCTTGCCGGTTGGGCGTCATAAAGTGGTCGGCGCTGTTTTCTTGAATTTGAAAAGAAGAGCCGGCACAGCTCCAGTAAGCATGTTCAAAGGCTCGTACGAATCCCTGGTAGACGTTGTCTTTGGTTTGATAGAACGTTTCGGAGGTGATGATGTCGTACGTTGTTTCGTCTAAGTTGGTACATCCTGTCAGGAGGATGAAGAGTAGAACGATTCCTGTATGTTTTGCCCAGTATGTTGGTTTCATAATATGAATGTTTTTATGTGTTTAGAAATTCAATTGCAGTCCCACGAGGAATTGGCGGGTGGAAGGATAGTATCCTTTCTTGTTTTCCGGTACGCCCGGTTGCAGGCCATTGATGGGGAATATATCCGGGTCGATGCCGTCGTATACGGAGAAGAGCAGCAGATTGCGGCCGGTGAAGTACAGACGCAGACTTTCTACCCATTTGCTTTGGGTCTGAAGCGTATATCCGATGGTTGCCACGTCGAGCTTGAGGTAATCGGCGTCTTGTACGAAATAGCTGTTGTGGGCGTTCATCCCTTTCACGATATGTACGTTTTTGTCGTAGGCTGATTGCAGCACGTTCAGGTTGGGCGCTGCCGATTGCAATCCCCAGTAGAACTCGTGAATGTTGTAGACCTGATATCCGAAGTTTCCGCGGAAAAAGAGCGTCATGTCTACGTTTTTATACCGCAAACTGTTGGTCCACGATAGCGAGAAGCGGGGCAGACCGTTTCCTACGGCTTGTTTGTCTTCGTCGGTTCCTTCGTTGATGGGGATGACGTCGCCGTTTTTGTTGTAGATAGTCCAGTTGCCTATTTCGTCTACTCCGGCATATTTGTAGGTGTAGAACATGCCGATGCGTTCTCCTTCTTCAATGCGTTGTACGGAGCCGGGGCTGCCTGGGGCGGGGAAGCTGTCCATCCAGTAGAACTTCTGACCGGTGTATAAATCGTTCGAGAAGGAAACGAATTTGTTGTTGGTCGTGTAGCCTATCAAGCCGACGGTGTACGAAAAGTCTTTTGTGCGAACTACGTCTGCGTTTATGTCCAATTCTACGCCTTGGTTCCGCATGGTGCCTACGTTGGCATACGTTTGGTCGGCGATATTGGGAGGCAGGGGGACGTTATAATTGCCCAGTAAGTCTTGCTGCGTGCGGTTGAAGTAGTTGAAGCTCCCGCTTATCAGGTGGTCGAACAGCGAGAAGTCGAAGCCTACGTTCCAGTTCTTCCCCATCTCCCATTTCAGGTTGGGGTTTACGTTACGTCCCGGCGCCCAGCCTTGGATGTATCGGCCGTTGAAGTAGGCTTCGCCGGCGCCGCTCATGGTGGCCAGCGAACGATAGTTGTCGAAGTTCTGATTGCCCGTTACGCCGTAATCGCCGCGTACTTTCAGTTCGTTTATCCACGAAATGTCTTTCATGAAGTCTTCTTCGCTTATGCGCCAACCGGCGGAAAAGGCGGGGAAGTATCCCCATTTGTGGTTCAGCCCGAACTTGGAGGAGCCTTCGTAGCGTAGGGAGGCGGTGGCGAGGTATTTTCCGTTATAGTCGTAAGACAAACGTCCGAAGAAGGCTATCAGTTTGGAGTCGTTCTTTTCGGACGACATACCCAGACGGCCGGATACTTCTTTCATGTAGGTGCCGTTGCCCAGGTTGTTGTATAGCAATTGGTCGGAAGAAAAGTCTTTGTTTTCGGCATACAGTCGCGTGTATTGGAAGTATTGATACGAGTAGCCTACCATGGCTTTGAGGCTGTGGCCGTTGTTTTGGAAGGCGTAATTGCCCAGCCATTCGAGGCTCTGCTGGATGTTGCGGCGTTTGTCTTGGTTGGCCTCCCCTTTACGGCCGCTCTTTTGAGCCAAGGTAGAGGTGGAGGGGCGAAACCAGAAGCTTTCGTCGTCGTTGAGCTGCTGCGCTATCGTTACCTGGGTGTTGAGCGAATGATTACCGCCGGGAGCGAAGAGGGGGAGGATATTGAGCCGGAAGGTGCCGTCCCAATCCAAGTATTTGAGCATGGCGCCGCTCTTTTCGAGCCGGAGTTTTTCTACCGGGTTTTCGGCCTCCCATCCCGTTGCTTCGTAGTAGCGTCCGGGTGTTGCCGGGTCCCAGACCGGCATGGTGGGATTGAGGGTGAGCGCTTGAGAGAACATGCCGTAGTCGGCGTTATTGCGGTCTATCTTGCGGGGGGCGATATTGAAGGTAAACTTGTAGAGGTCGTTGGGCGCGGTGTGATTTATCGACAAACGGGCGCCTATCTCTTGCCTGTCGGAGCGGAGGTCGATGCCTTTGCCGTCGCGTACGTCTACCGTGGCGCGATAGTTATTCCGTGCCGTTCCGCCGGATATCTGAATGGTGTGTACCTGGGCGACGCCGGTTTGGGTAAGTTCGTCGAACCAATCCGTGCTAGCGCCGAAGTCCGTGCCTCGTTCGGGGAGGCGCTGCCTGAACTCTTCGGCGCTAAGTACCGGCAATTGTCTTTTGGGTACATCCACGCTGAGGTAGCCGGTGTAGGTGGCTCGGAAGGCTCCGTCGCGGTTTCCGCTCTTGGTGGTGATGATTACCACGCCGTTGGAGCCGCGCGTTCCGTAGATGGCCGATGCGGCGCCGTCTTTGAGTACGTCGATGGACTCGATGTCGTTTTCGTTGATGTTTTGCAGGTTACCTCCCGGTACGCCGTCTATGACGACCAGCGGGCTATTGCCGGCCGAGCGGGAGGCCACGCCGCGTACTTGGATGTTGGCGCTCGAGTTAGGGTCGGCCGATGCGGTATTGGTAATCGACACCCCTGCCACTTTTCCCTGTATCTGCATGGCCGGGTTGTTGCTTCCGATGTTGAGGAAGTCTTTGCTCGAAACGTGCGATACGGCGCTGGTCAGCTCCTTTTTGGCCACTGTGCCGTACCCAATCACTACGACTTCGTCTAATGCTTGCGTGTTTTCGGCCAAGATAACTTCTACCGAACGGATGCCTCGGACGGAAACCGTTTTGGGGTTGAAGCCGATGTACGTTACCGTAATGGAGGCGTCGGCGTCCGAGACGGCAAACGAGAACTTGCCGTCCAAATCGGTTATCGTTCCATTCTGGGTGCCGGTAACGAGCACATTGGCGCCAATGATTGGTTCGCCGGACGAATCCTTCACCACCCCCTGGAGGGTATGTGTTTGTGCGTACAAACAGGTAACGGTAAATAAGAGAAAACAAACCTGAAGCGCCTTTTTAAGGTACAGGTTTGTTCGCGGTTTGTAAGAATAAAACAGTTTAATCATAACATAAAATTTAAAATTAATAATCTATAAATGATAGTTGTATCTCCTACCTAATCTGTCCCGCTATCCATGCGGGTCGATTTCTTATCAACAAGTGTTGCAATTAAACCTTCGTTTAAATGCGACACATTTCGATAAAAGTTATCGCCCTGAACATTATGGATGTATATTGTTTTTTTTCTCCTATATTTGCGTTGCATTTAAACGAACGTTTAATTGTAACACATTTTTTCCTTTCCCCCCTGTATTTCAGTGTGATTACCCTACGCCTCCCAGGCGCTCGAATGGTATAGAGGCTCTATCCTTCCCGGGATAGAGGCTCTATCCTTCCCTGTATAGAGGCTCTATCCTTAGCTGTATAGAGGTTCTATCCTTAGCTGTATAGAGGCTCTATCCTTAGTTGTATAGAGGCTCTATCCTGGGTTGCGTCGAGGCGAGCGGGAGGGTAGGGTAGGAGGCATTGGTAGATAGAATCGGGCTGTTGGTTGAATTTATTTCCGGAGGAGTAAGGTTCGTTGCACTTTTGCTGCCCGAATGTTTGGACATAATACGTTAGCAAGATGAGGATATTAGCATGGATGTGTCTCCTTGCCGTGGTGGGGGGAGAGAGCGTATGGTCGCAAGAGAACGACACGATTACGGTGAGGGAGAACTACTTCGGCACATCGCTGCTGAGGGTGTTGCACGATTTTGAGAACAAATACCGGATGCCGCTCAAGTACGACACCGCCCTGGTGGCTACCTATAAGTACGATTATCTGTATACGGATACACCCCGTAAGGTGGCGTTCGATATTATCTTCCGAGACCATCCAACGCTCTCCTATTACGTAGACGAAGAGGGCGTCTATTGCATCGTTCTCACAAAGAACCTGCCCAAAAACCGCACCAAGCTGGAGAATACACGCTACGCGGGACGGGCTACAAAACAGAACCTCACCGTGACGGGGCGTATCAAAGACCAAACCAACGGCGAAGCGCTGCCCTTCGCTTCCGTCTTCGTGGAAGGGCGCAGCATCGGAACAAGTACCAATACCGACGGCTATTT
>JAISZY010000005.1 GCA_031284375.1 Tannerellaceae bacterium
GCACCCGAATTTCTTCTTCGGATAAATTCATTTGAATAAGCATACTGCATTTTTTTTGAAAGGTTTTGCAAATATGCTTATTCTTTTTTTATGCACAAAACTATACCGCGGAAAGTATATATCCGAACATAATCTTCGCTTTTCGGGCGGCGATAATTTGTATGCGTTTTCCTTGTCGCTGGGATATGGCTCGCAAGACGGCGTATTGCGCGGTACGGATTCGGAAAAATATACCTTGGGGCTTAATACGTCGGCGCAAATCAACAGTCGTCTGAAGATTGGCATGAACCTTCATGCACACTATCTCCTATATAATGCTCCTGCCGCCGGCGTGCCGAATTTGGTGGAAATGACTTACAAAGCGCAGGCTTTCCATCCTACCTATCTGGAAGACGGACGCTATGCGGATACCTTTATCCGTACGCCGGGGCATAATATTTATCGTCATCCGCTGGCCTTGGCGGACGAGGGGGAAAACAATCGCCGGAGCCAACGTATCCTGACGAATCTCTCGGCCGAATATAGCCTGCCTTTTCATATCATGTACAAGCTACATATAGGCATTTCCAAATACGATTTTGTCCGAACTTTGTTTGCCCCCGATATTTACGAGTATCAGGTAAAGACGCTGGCGCCCGTCCGGGTGGTGTACGACGGCGTGAATACGCGGCATACGCGCAAAGAGGACAATAACGATATGAATAAAACCCTTTACAATACCTTAGAATGGAATGAGCTGATAAATGAACGCCACGATGTGAAACTATTGGCAGGGTTCAGTTACGAAGACTTTTATTCCTCTAATTTCTTTGCAAGAAGAGAAGGTTATCTGGGCAATGAATTGCACGAATTAGATGCCGGCTCGAACAATCCTTCCGTAGGCGGTTCGTCGACCAAGTCGGCGCTGATGTCGTATTTCGGTCGCCTCAATTACGGATTCAACGACCGTTATCTGCTGGAGATGAACCTTCGTTACGACGGATCATCCCGCTTTGCCAAAGGGAATCGCTGGGGATTGTTCCCGTCGTTCTCCGCCGGCTGGCGTATGAGCGAAGAAGCGTTTATGAAGCAATTCGATTGGGTGAATAACCTCAAACTAAGACTTTCCCGCGGGCAACTCGGAAATGAACGCATCGACCTTTTCCGATATATCGATCTCATGGATTTGAGTAAAAACTATCCCTTCAACGGAACGGTCAGCTCCGGCGCGGCTGTTACTGCCTACAACGATCCGAATATCACCTGGGAAACTACTACAATGACCAACGTCGGCGTAGATGCCACCCTGTGGAATGGGATGCTCGACTTTTCGTTCGAACTGTTCAACAAACGGACAACCGATATCTTGCGCGAAGTGGCGCTGCCCAATCAGGTAGGATCGCTGGGAGGGCCGATACAAAACATAGGCACAGTAGATAATAAGGGCTTTGAAGTGGGATTGACCTACAAAAACAAGTTCCGGAACCTGGGCTATGAGGTATTCGGCAATCTTACGTATCTCAAAAATGAAATCGTAGACCTGAAAGGGCAGACCATCATCGACGGTATGTTTATCCTGAAAGAAGGTTATCCTATCGACTCGTATTATATGCTGAAGGCTATCGGTATCTTCCGGTCGCAGGAAGAAATAGATAACAGTCCCACGCAAACGGCGGCAACGAAACCCGGATATCTTAAGTTCGAAGATACCAACAAGGATGGCAAAGTAACGGAAGACGACCGCCAAATCCGCGGCGGAGTAATCCCCGAATATACGTATACGTTCGGACTGAACCTTTTGTACAAGCAATTTAATCTGAATGTTTTCTTCCAAGGCGTATCGAATGTCTATACCTATGGAGACCGCATCGGAGCAACGCCCTTGTGGTTCGGATGCGGATTACCCGAAGATTGGGTAACGGATTCCTGGACGCCGGAACGGGGAACCTCGGCCACGCTGCCCATTATCACTACCTACGAAGGGGCGCTGAATGAAAACTTCCGTACCAACGATTTCTGGCTGAGGGATGCGTCGTATCTGCGACTGAAAAACATTCAACTCACCTATACCGTCCCCGCACAACTTGTGAGAAAGACCCGACTGTTTAAAAACCTCCGTGTCTTTGTCAATGCTCAGAACTTGCTCACCTTTTCGGGCATGAAAGATTTCGACCCCGAAAAGGACCTGAAAGGTAGCACCTGGTATGCGTATCCTTCCGTGAGAACCTTCACCGGCGGACTAAATGTTACATTCTAAACTTTTACAATTATGAAGCAGATAATAAAATACCATCTTATCGCCGCCCTTTGCCTGATGTTGGCCGGTTGCGAAAACCTCTTGGACGTAGATCCGGCGGCTAAGTACTCTACGGATACGTTCTGGAGAACGGAAGAACATGCCAAGGCAGGCCTGACCGGTTGCTATAATGCCTTGTTGCCTTGGAGAGATGTTCATTTTTTTGAGTTCGACATGATTACCTCAAACGCGATGCCTTACAACGAGTCGAACGGTACGCAGGCCATCGGAAAGGGAGAGCATCTCTCCATCACTCCCCTCGTTGCCACGCTTTGGACAAACTGCTACACCGGCATAGGACGAACCAATGCGTTTCTCGATAATATCGCCAAAGTTTCCATGGACGAGAATCTGCGCAGTCGAATGATAGGTGAAGCCAAATTCTTACGGGCCTTCTTTTATCTGAATCTGGTAGACAAATTTGGCGGAGTTCCCCTCATCACCGAAATGCCGAATGCCGAAAAGCAAGCTATGCTGCCGAGGGATTCCAAAGAAGCTGTGGTGGAGCAGATACTGAAAGACCTCTCCGAAGCCGCGCCCGCGCTGCCAACGTCCTATTCCGGAACCGACGAAGGCCGAATCACGCAAGGGGCTGCTCTGGCGCTGAAAGCCAGAACCCTTTTGTACAACGAAAAATGGACGGAAGCGGCCGAGGTTGCCAAAGCCGTGATGGAGGCCGGGACGTACTCCCTGTTCAATAATTACAGATACTTCTTCAGCGAAGCCAACAAACATAACGCGGAGGTAATCTTTAATGTGGAATCTTCGTTGCCCGACTTCCAAACAACCCACGACCAGTCTATCTTCCGATTGAACCGACCGGCTCCTCTGAAAGAACTCGTTGACTTATATCAAATGAAAGACGGACTCTCCATCCGCGAATCGCCTCTGTACGACCCCGAACAGCCTTACGAAAATCGCGACCCCCGACTGCATTATTCCATCACCGTAATCGGATACCCATACAACGGAAAGCCTATCGCCAAACAGGATGTAATGACCACCGGCTTCGGCATGAAGAAATATACTTCCTATACCGACAACCAAACCATTGCCCTCGTAGAACGTTCGGCCTTTAACAGTATTCTGATTCGATATGCCGAGGTTCTGCTCACCTACGCCGAAGCGCAGAACGAATCGCACGGGCCGGACAATTCGGTATACGATGCCGTGAACCGGGTGCGCCGGCGTGAAAGCGTCGAAATGCCCGACCTGCCGACCGGACTGACCAAAGAACAGATGAGGCAGGCCATCCGGCTGGAACGGAGAATAGAACTGGCTCTGGAGGGACTTTATTATTCCGATATCCTCCGATGGAAAACAGCCGAGACGGAAAATAACGGAACGATGCACGATGCCGACGGCATAGAAATCGTGCAACGTAAGTTCCGTACCGACAGAGATTATCTCTGGCCTATCCCGTACGACCAAACGGTGCTGAATCCGAATCTGACGCAGAACCCTAACTGGGATTGACACATCATTCAATACGCAAGATATGAAATACAAACCCTCTTTCCTCGCCTTACTGGGCGGAGTAACCCTGCCGCTATCGGCCGCCGGAGATTACACAAACTTTATAGTGATCAACCTCGACGATGTAGGATATGGCGACTTTTCCTGCAATGGCGCCTACGGCTATCAAACGCCGCATATCGACCGGTTGGCCGCACAAGGGATGCGCTTTACGCACTTCCTGGCCGCCCAACCTATCAGCGGCGCCTCTCGCGCGGGATTGCTCACCGGATGTTATCCCAACCGCATCGGTTTTTCCGGGGCGCCGGGGCCGAACTCCGAATACGGTATCCATCCCGATGAAATGACGCTCGGCGAACTGCTGAAACAAAAAAACTATCGAACCGCCGCCTTCGGCAAATGGCATCTCGGCGACGCGCACGCCTTCCTGCCGCTCCAAAACGGCTTTGACGAATACTACGGCTTGCCGTACTCGAACGATATGTGGCCGTTTCATCCCCAGCAGGGGGAATCGTTCCGGTTTCCCGACTTGCCTACCATAGAGAACAACGATGTGGTGGGGTATAATACCGATCAGTCGCGCTTTACCACCGATTATACCTTGCGCGCCCTGAAGTTTATCCGCGAAAACCGTAGTCGCCCCTTCTTCATCTATCTGGCGCACTCCATGCCGCATGTTCCGCTGGCGGTGTCGGACAAGTTTAAGGGAAAAAGCGAACAGGGACTTTTCGGAGATGTGATGATGGAAATAGACTGGAGCGTGGGCGAACTGTGGAATACCTTGCAAGAACTGGGATTGGAAGAAAATACGCTCCTGATTCTTACCTCCGACAATGGCCCGTGGGCCAACTATGGAAATCATGCCGGTTCGGCCGCCGGACTGAGGGAAGCCAAAGCGACAACCTTCGACGGCGGCAACCGCGTGCCTTGCATCATGTATTGGAAGGGAAAAATCTCGCCGGGTACAACCTGCAATCGTCTGGCCTCGCATATCGACCTCTTTCCTACCATTGCCGGGCTGAGCGGAGCGCCGCTGCCGAATCACAAAATAGATGGGGTAAGTCTGGCGCCTCTGCTGGATGGAAATACAGAGGCCAATCCCAGGAAATCCTTCGTGTATTATTACCATAAAAATGATTTGGAGGCGGTGACCGACGGACCTTTCAAACTCGAATTTCCCCATCGCTACGTGACCTACGGGGCCTATGCGCCGGGCAATGACGGGCAGCCGGGGAAACTCGAAAATGTGGATATGCGTATGGCCGAACTCTACGATTTGCGCCGCGACCCGGGCGAACGTTACAACGTGATGAGCCAATATCCCGAAGCCGCCGCCCGACTGATGGAAATAGCCGACCAAACACGCGAAGAACTGGGCGACGACCTCGTCCGCCGAAAAGGACATGCACGCCGGCCGGCCGGAAAGGCTATAAACCCAGACGCTCCTTGAGAAGTTTGTATCCGGCGCCACTTACGCGGAGGCTCACGCCGTTTTTCAGTCGCACGCAATAACTTTCCTTTCCGAAAAGCTCCACGCGCTGGATGTGGTTTACATTTACAATCGTGGAGCGATGGATGCGAACAAAAGCAGACGGTGGAAGATGTACGTCAAAGTATTTCATCGTCTGCTCTTTTACATATTGACCCGTCTGGGTGAACAACGTCACGTAATCGCCGCAGGCTTGGATATACAGCAACTCCTCTACCTGCACGAGATGAATACGAACGCCGTCTTTTACCGATATGCGGTCGAGCCATTCGGCAGGTTCGCCGGCCGGCACATCCGTTTCTTCGGGCAATTCTTTCTCATTCTCCCGTTTTTCTTCCTTTATCTGCAAAATATGATAATATTGCATCAGGACAAACCAATATAAGATACTTGTAACCAAACGTAGCGGAAGCGTTTTGCCGAAGGCGTAAGTCGTTTCCAGCTCTCCCAGCGTAACGACCATATAGCAACCGCCCAGACAGAGGAGTTGCACAAAAAGCGACAGCACAATCTGCGCTTGCCAAGGCCTTATGTACGTGAAAAAGAACCAACTTAAAAAACCGCACACCGCCAGCAGACCGATAAACACGCCGGCATCCGTAAAGGCAGCCACCGCCCCCATGCGGCCATACAAAACAAGCAATCCGCCCAGCACTCCCACCACGTGGAGGTACAGCACAAGACTGATAAATATACGAAGCCGCGAGTGGGCAAACGGGTGAGGCAGCATCCTGTTAATTCTTTATTTCCAGAGCGCCGAACGACACGTCGCCACGGATAATGAGCTTATGCTCCGTATCAATCTCTTGCGACAGATAGCGTTTATCCTCGCTCGAACCAAACGAATTCTCCATTTCCGACAACAAACACCAATGGGGAGGTACAGAGATGACCACTCCGCCAAACGAACAATCTACATTAATATACGTTTCCGGCGCCTCGAGCGACGTTCGCCGAAGGTCCAAACTCATGGTACCGAACGCCGCCTCCAAATCTGCCCCGCGAAACACCGGATCCAGCACAATGTGGCGACTATTTCCGAAGCTCACATTGGCCGTAACGTATCCGTCGGATATTTGCTCCCCTACGCGTCCCCGGTGATTGCCCGGATGGAAAGAACTGCGAGACCAGGTATGCCACGGGTTTTTACGTCGGGAGAAGAGAATCAGCAAACCAATCAGCACCAGAAAAGCCGGCCAGTACGTAGACAGCCAAACGCTTTCCTCGCCGGTAATACGGGGGAGAAGAAAATACGCGCCTATCGCCAGCGGAACAACC
>JAISZY010000109.1 GCA_031284375.1 Tannerellaceae bacterium
CGACGTGATTACCATTGAACACCTGCTGGAAATGAAAGACCAGGCCATTGTGTGCAATATCGGCCATTTCGACAATGAAATACAGGTTGACCGTCTGGTGAACTTCCCCGGAATTGAACATTTGAACATCAAACCGCAGGTAGATAAATATACGTTCCCCGCCGGCAACTCCATATTCTTACTGGCAGAGGGTCGTTTAGTGAACTTAGGTTGCGCTACGGGGCACCCTTCGTTTGTAATGAGCAATTCGTTTACCAACCAAACGCTGGCACAGATCGACCTCTGGAAGAATGATTACGAGATAGGCGTTTACCGTTTACCGAAACATTTGGATGAAGAAGTGGCCAGACTGCATCTTGAGCGGATTGGCGTGAAACTGACTACGCTTACACAGAAACAGGCGGATTATATTGGCGTGCCGGTAGAAGGGCCTTTTAAACCGGAGCACTACCGGTATTGAGAAGTGGGAAGATGGACTTGAAAACCGGTCTGTGAAGCAAAAATGCAGAAAACTTTGCATAGAAACCTTTTCGGCCTTAATGATTTAACTGCAATAGGGTGGAAAATCCGGTTTTTTGTGGCTTTTACGATTGCATAATTAAAATAAAGATTCTATCTTTGCACTCGCTTTTGAAAGAAAGCATCAGGTCGATTCGCTAGCTCAGCAGGTAGAGCACATCCCTTTTAAGGATGGGGTCCTGGGTTCGAGCCCCAGGCGGATCACTTTTTGAGGGTGTATCACAATGTGATTTCACCCTCTTTCTATTCATACTCCTGTATGAGAACAATTCCAAATATTCAATTCTCAAAAGGCTATTTTCTATTTTGATACAGCCTCGTTTTTAATAGCTATTCCACACCATTTCGGGTTTTGTAGGATCAGGAATCAACCCGCCTTCTTGTGGACTATGCATATAGCCTGAATAAAAATAAGGAATATGCTTAACTCCTCTCAAGGTAGCCCTGAAATCCTTGATCTTGGCATTGAAAGATTCTGCCGAAGCATTTGTTGAGGGCTTCATACCATTTGGCCGGTTGTCCCGGTGCAAACTTTTTACAGGTTGTATGCTCGTAGACGGCCTTTGAGTTATTATTTCTTTGAGATTGCTCTCTACTTATGCCGACAAACGGGAGAGGAGATTATAATTATCCTGTTTCTATATCTTCGGAAGTCGTATCGCAACAATCGCGTTTCGCATCAATTTGTTACTCATACCTCAACGCTACAATCGGATCGAGTGCAGCCGCTTTTTTTGCAGGATACCATCCGAAAAAGACGCCGATTGTCGCGCATACGGCGAACGAAATCACCACGGCAGTAATGCTGGCGATAAAACCCATACCAAGCGCGAATAATATCAATACCGACAGTAAAAGTCCCACGATGACGCCGATAACGCCACCTGTCAAACTCAGTATTGCACTCTCGAATAAGAACTGAAGGAGAATATCATTGTTTTTTGCGCCTAACGAACGGCGCAGTCCGATTTCGCGTGTCCGTTCGGTAACGGTTACATACATGATGTTCATGATCCCGATTCCGCCGACAATGAGCGATATGGCGGCTATGGCGACCAAAAACGCCGAGAGAACAGCCATAATCGTCCCCATTATGCTAAGCATTTGAGTGAGGGAAGTTACCTCGAAATCCGGCTTGTCATCATCTGCGTTGAATTTGTGCATTTGCAGCATGATGGATTTGGCCTCTTTAACCGCATCTTCGGTAGCTTCTTCGGATGTTGCCGAGGCCATTATCATGTGAATGTAGTCGATATTCAACAAACGTTTCTGTACGGTGGTATAAGGCGCTATGATAATATCGTCATAGTCGTCTCCGGTCATATTTTTCCCTTTTTCGGCAATCGTACCGATAACGGTCATAGGTATCTTGCCGAAACGGACTTCCTTCCCCACCGGGTTTTCGCCATTGGGAAAAAGGCTTTTTATCACGGTTTGCCCAAGAATGCACACTTTTGCGGCTGTTTCTTCTTCTTGCAGGGTAAAGGCGCGCCCTTTTTCAATCCTGGAATTGGAGATATTCAAATAATCCACATTCGCGCCCATCATAATACCCGGACAGTTGTGCGAGCCGGATACGATTTGCTCCATGGCAGTTACACAGGGCGTCGCTTTTGCAATATGACGCGCCCGCTTGCGAATGGCTTCGACATCTTTCAGTTTCATGTTCTTCATGTTCTCCGTGCCGACCATAACTCCCATCACATCTTTTCTAACGTTACTGACTATGATCAGGTTGGTTCCCAAACCGGAAAACTGATTCCCTATAATTGCCGTGGAACTTTGTCCGAGACTGACCATAAGCACTACGGATGAGATGCCGATGATGATACCCAACATCGTTAGTATGGCGCGTTTTTTATTCAGCAATAAAGCGTTCCATGCTATTTTTATCAGATTCTTTAATTTCATTGCGATTCATTTAGTTTGTCATTGACTCAAGCATTTGACGGGCAGATTGGGTTTCAACCCTCACATCTTTCACAATCATCCCGTCGCTCAATAGTATGGTGCGTTCTGTAAACGTGGCGATATCCGGTTCATGCGTAACGAAAACGATGCTTTTCCCCTCGCTGTGAAGCTGCTGAAACAGGCATATAATCTCGTAAGAAGTACGCGTATCGAGGTTCCCCGTGGCTTCGTCGGCAAGCAGCATGACAGGGTCGCCTGCAAGGGCGCGGGCGATAGCCACCCGTTGTTGCTGCCCTCCCGACATTTGATTGGGCGTATGTTTCATCCTGTCTTTCAATCCCACTTGTTCCAATGCGTGTTCTGCGCGTTGATGACGCTCTTTGTCGGAAACAGTGTTGTTGTAAAGCAACGGAAGCTCCACCTGCTCCAGCGCCGACGTTCGGGGAAGAAGGCTGTAATTTTGGAACACAAAGCCGATTTTACGATTGCGTATGGTCGATAATTCATCCTCCGAACGTTCTTTTACCGAAACATTGTCGATCAGATATTCGCCCTGCGTAGGACGGTCAAGGCAGCCGAGTATGTTCAGAAGGGTCGATTTTCCGCTTCCGCTCGTTCCCATGATACTGACAAATTCACCTTTGTTCACGTCAAACGAAATGCCTTTGAGCGCGTGTACTTTTTCGCTGCCGACTTCAAACGTACGTTGAAGATTTTGTATTTTTATGATTGTTTCCATAACGCCGATTTTATTTCTTGACAACTTCCGCAATAATGACCTCTTCTCCTTCTCTCACTCCTGACCGAGCTATGATGGAAACGCCGTCGCTGACTCCTGTCTGAATGCTACGCTCCTCGATTTTTCCGTTCGATTTTACCCTCAGTGTTTTTCCTCCTGACAAGGCTTCCATCGGCACAATAATCCCTTCCTCCGATTCTATGTTGATGCGGATGCTTGCCGTCATTCCGGGGAAGAGCTTTTCATCGGGATTGGGCGCATTGACTATAACAGTGTAGGTAACCACGTTATTGGTAACTTTGGGACTGATGCGTATTTGGCTCACCGTTCCCTCAAAAGTTTCTCCGGGATAAGCGTCCACGGTGAAGGTAACATGCTGATTGAGTTTTACCTGACCTAAATCGGCTTCGTCCACATCGGCTTCGACCTGCATTTTGGTGAGGTCTTCGGCAATCGTGAAAAACGTGGGGGTACTGAACATGGCAGCTACCGTTTGCCCTATATTAACGTTGCGTTTGAGTACCACTCCGTCGATGGGAGAATAGATATAGGCGTATGAAAGATTCACTTTAGCCTGGCTGAGGTTGGCTTTCGCATCTTTCAATGCCATTTCGGCCTGTTCTTTGCGATTGATTGCCTCTTCTAATGCGACTTCCGTTGCGGCTTTCGATTCGTAAAGTTGCTTTACCCGGTCGTATTGACGGTTTGCCAGGTTCAACTCGCTTTGCGCTTTGCTTAATTGGGCCGTTGCCTGATTCAATTTTTCCTGAAGCGTTAACTTGTCCAATTCGGCAAGCAATTGTCCTTTTTTTACGTGCGAATTGTAATCGGCATAAATTTTCTCAATCACTCCCGATACTTGTGTTCCCACTTCAATCTCTTCCACAGGCTGAATATATCCCGTAGCCATGACGGTTACGGACAGGTTTCCTTTGTTAGCGGTTTCTGTTTGATATTGTACTCCCTTATTGCTCATCAGCGTATAAGCTACTAAACCTGTAACAATGATACTCGCTGCTACTATTATTCTTATTGCGATTTTCTTTTTCATTTTCTTTTTGTTTTTTTAATTAATCCTGCTTCGCGGGTTTACTCTCATGTACTCATTACTTCGTCAGTTGCCCCATATAAACGTCGAGTATTTTGCGTTTCAGTATGAAGGAATATTTATCCTGAATGTACCGGTTTAATGCATCGGTATAGTTATTTTGCTGTTGAAGCAATTCCACGGTGGTAATGGAACCTGCATCATATTGTTTGCGGTAGGTTGCAAAGGAAGCGGAATATGCTTTTTCCTTGATTGTTGACGTTTTGAAACTGTTGCGCGACGATACCACGTTGCGGTATTCCTGTAAGATGGTTTGTTGCAGGTTGAGTTCGGTTTGTTTTTCTTCCAGTTCTGCCTGTTTCAGAGCAATCCGGCTTTGTGTAACATTCGACTTTGCACGGTTGTGATCGAATATCGGAACACTTACCGAGACGCCTGCTTGCGCGGTAAAACGGTCGGAAAGTTGTGAGCCGAAACCGGTAGCGCCATTCAAATGTCCGCTGCCGACATTTCCGTTTAAACTGACGGTTGGATAATGCCCCGATTTCGCTATTTTTACGGCTGAACAGGCAATCTCCACATTGTAACGACTGATACGAAGGTCTGGTAGATTTACCAGAGCGTTTGCCAATACGGTTCTTTCATCGGGAAGCATAGCCATCCATTCAATGGTTTGCGCATCGGGGTACACAATTTCCATTACTTGCAACGGTTCGATGGACAGTAAACTTTTCAACGCCAGCAAACTGTTTTCCCGCTGAATGGTTGTTTCGGCAATGCTGTTTTTGTCGGTGGCATACTGCGATTGCAACAGCAGATAATCGCTCTCGAGAATTTCTCCTAAACGAAAACGCTCTCCTCCAAGTTTAACCTGCTCTTCGCTCGATCTTAACAGCGATTGCTGATATTTCAACAACTCTTCGTTGCCCAACGCCGAAAGGAAAGCCTGCAAAACCCGAATAACCAATTCATTGTCGTACTGTTTGGTTAAATATTCAGCCTGTTCTGCCGACAGTTTGCTTTTCTTGATATTTTCGCCGATACCGCCTCCCTGATATAGGATGATAGACGAATTAATACCGTAACTGCCATTCCATGCCGCAGTATTGCCTTTGGAATAATTCAGGCTTTCTCCGACGGCAGCGGATAAGTCGGGCCGCCGTTCCATGTCGGATTGATGATAACGGTCTTGAGCCGCCTCTTCATCCAATTTTACGGATTGGCGGGAATAGCTGTTGTTTAACGCAAAATCGATACATTGTTCCAAGGTCATCCGCAATGGTTGGCCTGTTTTTTCTTGTCCCGTTGCGGTAAAAAATATCCCGCAAAGGAAGAGGAGTAAAAAGAATACATGCTTTTTCATATTCATTTGATTTTTATAAAATTATTTCAACAGCTCTTTGCGGACATACTACCGTACATTTTCCACAGCCGCTACATCGGTTTGTGTGATTGGCAATTGCTCGTTTTTCGTTTTCGTACATTACGATATTCAACACTTGATTCCTGCAAATTTTTACACATTTTCCGCAACCTTCGCATTTGTCCGGATGAACAAATGCGACTCCTCTATCTTTTTTGTTCCAAAACATTTTATATTTGATTTTAATGGTCGCTCCTTTTAATCTATGAAAGAAGACTCTCTGTTTATGCGGACAAACGAGCGAAGAAAATATTTTAGACGATGAAAAAAATGCATAAAAAAACGTGTAGATCTTTAGATGATTTACACGTTTCTATTTCGGTTACAGGCTGTTTCAGGAATATAAAATATCGGCATACAATCCTGATAACTGTTTTCGCAAATGCAGTATGGCGTAATGCTTGCGCGAAAGCAAGGTGTTGACTGCAATACCGGTAGTTTGGGATATTTCTTTCACGGAGAGTCCGTCCAATTCCGTCAGTTCAAAAATCTCTCGTTGTTCGGGAGGTAGTTCCGAGAGGGCTTTTTCCAATTCAATCCAAACCAATGAACGAAGGTATTCTGTTTCAGGCGACGGCGATGTTTCGCTGTTGAACAAAAATTCGGAAATATCTTTCAGGACTTCATTATCCGATTCTTCATTTTGATAAACGGGTAGTTCTTCTTCGTGTTTTTTAATTCCTTTATTGATAATCGTATTGCGTGCAACCCGGTATAGCCAAGCGGCTACCTGTTCAATCGGATTCATCGCATTGTCAACGGTTTTCACCAATTGATAAAAAACATCCTGTAGAATATCCTCCGCATCTTCCTTATTCGCAACACGTTTGCGGATGAAAGATTTCAGGCGGGGCTGATATTCTACAATCAGTTTGCCAACGTCTTGTTTTCCCGATAGGTCATTCATTATCCTTCTTGGAATTGCCATCGAAATCGAAACCGCCTCTGAAAAAATGCCCCTCGTGCATGTGCTCTTTTCGACGGTTGATAAATTCTTTGCGCTCTTCATCCGTCATTTTCATCCATTTTTTGCGGAGAAGATTTCCGTGCATCTCATGTCCATGTCCTCTGCCATGCACCATCCCGAATCCTCCGAATAAAATACGTGATAACGCCAATATTCCCAAAGCCTGCCAAAAATTAATAGCAGTCAACCCGAAGATATTCGGAATTAAGGCATTCCACAACAGCATAACTGCTAAACCGAATACAACCGCCAAAGCAACGAAGCCTATCGGCATCAAAAATCTCATCTTTTTCATATCCTTTATTTTTAGAATTTGTATCTATTATTGCAGACAAATGAACGGGTAAAATATTTTACGGGAAGTCAGATTTTTGATTATTTATTTTCTAATCCAAATATAATTATGATGATTGTTTTATTGTTTCCCGATATTGCAATTAATCGACCAATTAAATCCGAATTTATCCGTAACAGAGCCGAACAAATCGGCAAAGAATGCTTTTTGCAACGGTTGAATTATGTCTCCATCTGTTGCTAAAGCGTTAAAAATCCGCAGTGTATCTTCTTCATTATTGGTGCGAATCCCGATGGTTATACGATTCGCTATGGATTTCTCTGCAACATCCAAGACGTCCATTCCTAAAAGATTTACACCTTTCATCAAGGGTAGTGATATATGCATGATTTTTTCTTTCTCCCATTCGGAAAGAGGTTTTTCGGTAGGAACATCTTTGTAGCGGTAAAGAAATTCAAACTCACCGCCGAACACCGATTTGTAAAAAGCGAATGCAACCTCGCAATCACCATTGAATTGTAAATAAGGGCTTACTTCTATCATAATTTGAAATATATTAATTTTTTGTCAGCAAAACAGTATTTGTGCAAATTTACTTATATAATTCATTCAGAGCTAATATTACTTAGGAAAACCGCATCAAAACAGCATAGCATTAGTATAAGATGCAACACCGGCTTTTATCGGTTTTTCTCCGATCTCACAAAAAAATATGTTCCCACTACCAGACACACCAACGTCAATGCAACAATAGCAATGCAATTTACTACCGGATTGAACAGCACTACACTGCCATATTCCGGTGTTCCGGCATAAACAACCGCACGCGCCAGGTCGAGGCAATAAGTCATAGGCATCAGTCGATTCAACACCAGTAAAATACCGTGCGAGTTAGTGATAGGAATAATAGCTCCGGAAAGAAATATCTGTGTCATGGCCAATACCATCGTAACCATATTGGCCGTCTTATTGTTTTTGATAAATCCCATGAGCAGCATCGCCATGGCGCCTGCCGAAAGACACATCAGCGGCGAGAGCGCCAGTATCAATAAAAATTGCCAGGGCGACAGGGTAATTCCCATTGCAAGCCCGACAATCAGCGTCCCAATCATACTGAGGATTCCTCCGAACGAAGACCCGAAAATCTTGCCGATGACAATGGAATAACGGGAAATGGGAGAAATCATCATTTCTTGCGTGAAGTCCGTTCCACGGTCGTTAATCAGCGAGACAAGCCCCGTAATGGTAAACTGAAACAGCATGCTGACCAACATACCCACCAGCATGAACTTTCCATAGTTGAAATCAAGGCCACCCGCCATATTCTGAGCGAGGCTGCCCCCCAGCATTCCCATCATCACAATAGGCATGGCAAGACTAATAATCAACACAGCCGGTGATTTGAGGGCCAATAAAACGTCTCTTGCAACAATGGTAAGAACTGCGTTATATTCGTGCGAAAATCGCGATTTTTTATTTTGTACCGCTATGACATTCATAATGCAATTCCTTCTTTATTAATGTATTCTATATAAGCGTCTTCCAAAGTTGGCTCCTGTATTTTGAGTACCGTGAGCCGTGTTTTGAGACTGGCGATGATTTCCTGTGCGGTGATGTTTTCGTACGGCAGAATGATATGCTCTTCCACGCGGTAGGAGACTCCCATAGCCGAAAGTTC
>JAISZY010000125.1 GCA_031284375.1 Tannerellaceae bacterium
TTGCAGGGTTATGACTATAAACTTTGGCGAAACAAAAAGGACTATGGTTACCATAATTATTTAAAGTTACTCATGTTTGAAAGAGACACAAATTATATTTGGCGAGATTATTATTATTGTAACTTCACATACCTTGACAAATGTGGCAGATATACAGATCTTTATCTTTCCGGAGACGGATGGCACATAAGGATATCTCCCTGGTGCAACGATTTGACATATACATACGAATATGAATATGAAGATGGCAGGTGGAGTAGTAAATATAAAAGATGGCATCCCAACGGCAATGATTCTATACCCATTGGGTTCAAAGTGGTTCAAATTATGCAAAACAGCGGGGATACACTGTATTTACGTGATCTGAACACAAATGAAGACTTATGTTATATCGCCGTCAACCTGCCGCCAAAAAGCAAAAATAAAAAGTTTAAGAAATGATATAATATTTTTACATCGTTCATCTGCCGGCTTTTGTCATTTGCCTGTCAGCAATTCAGGGAGAAAAAAAGACCACTTATAACCCGTTGAAAATAAATATGTAGGAAGAATTGGAAAAATAAAAAATCCCGGCTAATTTTGCAATCGTAACACCGTAGAAGGGGCTTTCGCCCATCAGAAATACACTGTCCACTGGCTACAATGCGTGGAAACAAGAAACAAAATACGCAAACTCCTATCTTGCCCTGCAAAACTATTATGCTCTGCTTCAGATTGCACATGCCATCAATCAGTTTCTTTCTTTACCACATCATGACACGAAGCCGGCGCCCGGTTGATAACATGTCTTTACGGTCTGAAAACCGTGGCGGAGATGGCCTGCTCCCGAATTCATGCCTGACAAGAATCATCTTATTATACTTTTACAAAACAGAAATAACAGACATTCGAAACTCTTTTTTATTGCTGGGATTTCCCGGCAGGCAGAATCACTTGTCCCTTATCCAAATCCTTCCTTTTGGGAACGCTCTGTTTTTTTCTCCCTGAATCGCTGCCAAACGGTAAGTATTTTTTGATATTGCGTCGTTTTTATATACAAAAGCAGAGCGCATGAATAAAGAAAGTGAAAATCAGAAAATAGCCGGATGGGTGATTCATTATCTCCATCAGGATATTTCTGAAATGGAACTAAAAGAACTATATCAATGGTTGCAGGAATCACCCGAAAACAAAGATTCGTTCTTCCGGATGAAAAGCATATACGATTCTATTTGCAATCGTACGTTTATGACTGATGAAGAAATAGAAAAGAGCTGGTTACGCATGCAAAGCAGGATGTCGGAACTCAAAGAAAGTCATCCGGTGCAACCTTCAGGAAAAATATTCTTTCTTCGCACGCTCAAATATATGGTTGTTGCCTCTATTGCCATTTTGTTGGGATTTGGAATTAGTCAATATGTTATACAACACGCATCGCTTCCTGAAGATAACCCGGCCACAAAAATACGTTATAATGAGGTGCATGTGCATAAAGGCGGAAGACCTATCCTTATTACGTTATCCGACGGAACAAATGTACAGTTGAATGTAGCCGGTACTCTACGCTATTCCACCCGTTTTTCCGGCGATAGCCGTGAAGTCTATCTCGATGGAGAAGCATGGTTTGAGGTAGTACACGACGACAAAAAACCTTTCATCATCCACCTGAATCAACAAGATATTACGGTGCATGGTACACGTTTTAATGTCGAAGCCTATCCGGAAGAATCATATAATACGGTAACGCTATTAGATGGAAGTATTTCGCTGGAAACGTCTAATAGCAAAGGCGAATGTATCAGCCGTATATTTCTCAAGCCCGGACAAAAAGCTAATTTCGATAAGGTTTCCGAGCATGTTTCTGTTGAAAAAACCGATGCAACGATGGCGAATGCATGGACGCGGGGAGAATATAAATTCAAAGATGAACCGTTAGAACTTATCATCAAACGGCTTGAAAACTACTACAATGTGAGAATTATGTTGGATTATAATCTGAAAAGTATCCGGTATACAGGCACTTTCTCTTTCAATCAAAACATCGCTCAAGTATTGAATATCATTAATCACGAAAAACAATTCTATTTCCGGCAGAAAAATGGAAACGAAATAGTGATTAGAAAAAAATAATATATGTCGAACCTCTAATATCAAATGCCTATGAAACATACCGCATGTATAAAAAATGAACCGGAATGTCCGCAAAACAACCAACAAAAGAGATATTAATCAAAAAATTTTTTAAACATATGAAGAAAAAACGAGACTACAGTAGAAAACTGCATAGTAAAATCACACGTATTATGAAAATAGTGACGGTCCTCATCCTGGCAAATATTTTTCATGTATCGGCGGCTCTTTATGCCCAAAAGCATCGAATTTCTGTCCAGATTAAAAATGGGACTTTTTATGATGTTATCACGCAAATAGAAAAACAATCCGAGTTTATGTTTTTCTATAAAAGTGAAGAGATAGACAACAATCAGCGTATTACGCTTGATGCCCGGAATAAATTGGTGTCCGATATTCTCAACGAATTATTGAAAGGCAGGGGAATGAGCTATCAAATCGTAGATAAACATATTATTATTACAAAGACTCAACCTGCTTCCATTCCTCAGCAGCAAACGAAAACGATTAGCGGCGTAGTAATGGATGCCGCGAAAGAACCTCTTATTGGAGTGAATGTCATTATCAAAGGAACAACCAATGGAGGCATTACAGATGTAGATGGGAAATTCACCTTAACCCAAATACCGCCCGGAGCCGTGCTTCAGATTAGCTATGTGGGGTATACCTCGCAGGAAATTGCGGTGGGAAATAACTCGAATTTTACTATTACGCTGCAAGAAGATTCGAAATCATTGGAAGAAATTGTAGTAACCGGTTATAGTACCCAGAAGAAACGTGACCTGACAGGTTCGGTTGCCGTGGTGAAATTGGGTGAAGTGGAAAATATCGTGTCAAGTAACATCATGCAAACACTGCAAGGGCGTGTGCCGGGTGTATTTATCACTTCATCCGGAAATCCTTCGGGAGATGCAACGGTGTTGATTCGGGGTGTCAGCACCTTGGGCACTTCGAGCAGTCAGACGGCAAGGAGCACCCCTCTTTATATTATTGACGGCGTACCTACACAAGCCGATATGAACACGCTTTCTGCTCAGGATATAGAATCTATCCAGGTATTAAAGGATGCTTCTTCTGCTACAATTTATGGTTCGCGCGCTTCGAATGGGGTGATTATTATCACAACTAAAAAAGCGGATAGACAAACTACCTCGATACGCCTCAGAAGCTCTATGAGTGTAAGGACATACACTCAAAAACCGCTGAATTGGCTGAATACCTACGAACGGGGTTGGGTGCAATGGAGAGCTGCCCGGAATGACGGCACAGATCCTGCCAACAATGGTTGGCCTTATTCGTTTACCGACCATCAGGATGCGAATGGCAACTGGATATTGGACGAAATCAAGTATCCCGATTTTTTGGATGCGACCACGCAAACCATGCGTCCGGCCGATACCGATTGGGTAAGCGAGATATTGCAGACCTCTGTTACGCAGAATTATAATATCACGGTTTCCACCGGAGGAGCCAAAGGGCGCGCCTTGCTGGCTGTCGATTATTTAGACAACGTCGGTTCTGTGAAAGGAACGTATAATAATCGTATGAGTATACGGGTCAATTCGGACTACTCGGTTATTAATAATCGATTGACGATAGGTGAAAATATTTCATTGTCGAAAACGAAAAGAAGTCGCCTCAATGCCGGTTCTCTATTAAATTCTACACGGCAAATCCAACCCATCGTTCCTATACATACGGTGGATGGCGCCGGCTGGGGAGGCGCAATAGGCGCTATGGATGATAATGGAAAGAATCCACTGCGGATTATCGAATGGAATGAAGACAATTACGATAATTTCATGAGGCTGTTCGGAGATGTTCATCTGGATCTGGAAATCATCAAAAACCTGCATTACAAAACGACTTTAGGATTAGACCAGCATTTCACCTGGAGGAGAGTTATGTCAAGACCTTTCAGAGATGGAGGGCAATCCGACCCGACATCCCGGGTGGAAAGCACATTCAATCGCCAGGGTACATTGATTTGGAACAATACGTTGAACTATTCTCTAAATCTGGGAAATCATGCTGTCGAATTGCTGGTTGGACATGAGCAGACGGATATGACGCAAGATTACCAGTCGTATATGCGAGATGGGTATGATTCGTTAGACCCCGATTATATGTATATCTTCACCGGAACTTCGGGCGTTACGCTCAATAGTTCTTCCGGAACAAACTCGGCTACTCAATACCGGCTGTTGTCTTATTTCGGTAAGGCAAATTATAATTACAACAATAAGTACTTGGCTTCCTTTACGATTCGCCGCGACGGTTCTTCCCGATTCGGCATAAACAACCGATTCGCCACCTTCCCGGCTTTTTCGCTCGGATGGAGACTAAGCGAGGAGAACTTTTTTAAAACAGCCGTTCCTTTTGTGTCCGACCTGAAGCTACGCTATGGATGGGGTATGACAGGGAATCAGAATATTGACGATTTTGCGTCCTACGGTTTGTACGAAGCCCGTTATACGAGTGATTGGACAGGACGTACAACGTACGATATGAGTACGGCTTACGACATCACAGGGCAAGGCACGGGGATTGCGCCGATGGGCTTCCGCCGGATACAATTGGCCAACCCCAATCTGAAATGGGAGGCGTCGACACAAAATAATGGAGGCGTTGATTTCGGATTGTTCAACCAGAAACTAACCGGGTCTGTGGATTATTTCTTTATCCGGACTACGAATATTTTGGTGACTCCTCCGTCGCTGGGGGTATTGGGAGAAGGAGCCGGACGATCGGTGAATGGTGCGTCGATGGAAAACAGAGGATGGGAGTTTTTATTGACATACAACAACCAAATAGGCGATTTGCGTTATACGGTCAATGCAAACCTCAGTTCGTACCGCAACAAGGTTACTTCATTGCCCAACGAAGTGATTACGCAATATCCGGGTAATGGGGTGGATAAAACCATATTGGGACGCGAGCGTAGCGTGGTTTTCGGTTATATTACGGATGGGATTTTCAAATCTCAGGCAGAAGTAGACGCCCATGTTACTCAAGCCGGAAAGGGTGTAGGCCGTCTTCGGTACCTCGACATCGCAGGCCCGAACGGTAGCGGCCCCGATGGTTTGATTTCGGATGCAGACCAGAATTTTATCGGTAAAACAGATCCCGATTTTATGTATGGTTTGAATATCACGTTGCAATACAAACAATGGGATTTAAATATCTTCTGGAATGGCGTACAAGGAAGTTATGCCAACGTGGGGTCTATCAAACGGAACGAACAATTTATCGGCGCTTCGGAGGCTGCCGGACAGAACTACGGGAAAAGTACCCTGAATGCCTGGACTCCCGAAAATCCCAACTCGGACATTCCCCGGTTGTCGCTTCGGGATGTGAATGCCGAAAAAACAAGGATGTCTACTTATTTCTTAGAAAATACGTCTTATTTCAAATTGCGGAATATGGAAATCGGGTATACTATCCCCAAATACATCACCGGCAAGGCGCTTATCCAAAATGTACGCCTGTATTTAATGGGCGAAAACCTGCTCAAGATGTACAAAAAATCCGGAAAGAATGCCTTTTCCGGAGTTGATCCCGAAACTCCGGGAACAGCCTATCCTATTCCTCTCTCTCTGACGGGTGGTATTAATGTTACATTCTAAATTCTAAATCTTAATTTGTTATGAATATCGTAAAATATATATGTATCGCCGGCTTACTTGTTATGCCGATGGCGTGTGCGGATTTTCTTGAAGTGAATCCGAAAGGAACATTAAGCGATAGCCAGTTGAACAGCGTCGAAATGGTGGAAAAAATGATTCTCTCCGCTTATTCTCATGTAGAAAACGACAACAGGGAACAATCGCCCTGGCTGTTTTCCGACATACGTAGCGGCGACGCCTACAAAGGTGGCAGCAATTCGGGCGACATGGCATGGGCGGGAGATATCGAAGTGTCTTCTACCATCAAGGAAAGTTCCGTAGAACTTAGCTATAAGTGGGAAAGGGCCTATGTGGCTATTTCGCGTGCCAACAATGCCTTGGCGCGTATCAACGAACTGTCGGAAGCCGAATATCCGGACAAAATCAAACGCGCTGCCGAAATGCGCTTTCTTCGTTCGTTTCAGTTGTTTCAAATCAAGCAGGTCTTTAATCATGTGGTGTGGGTGGACGAAACGATGAGCGAAGAAGACTTGCTGAATGAGTCGAATGTCAAATACTCCGACCAGGAGCTTTGGGGCAAGATTATCGAAGATTTTGAATACGCAACCCAGCATCTCCCGGTGGATAACGGAGATATCGGACGAATCGGCAAATACTCGGCCATGTCCTTTCTTGTGAAAGCGTTGCTGTACGCCGCCTATGTACAAGCGCCGAACTATACGATAGAACGTATTGATTTGGACAAAATGAGGCGGGTAGTAGAATTAGCCGGGCAGATTCAAGCCAGCGGGAAATATAAACTGAGGGAAGACTTTGCCGAAAATTTCCTCTGGGAATATGAAGTCCATTCCACTTCGGAAGTAAGCGAATCGATTTTTGCCGTCCAGAGTACGCACGACGATGGAACTACCTACGGAAGGTTGAATCAATTCAGTCTCCTTTCCTATCCGGCTTCGCCCGAATATGGATGCTGTGTGATGCATTTGCCCAGTCAGAACTTGGTGAATGCCTTTAAGACAGACCCCGAAACGGGATTGCCGCTCTTTGATACCTACAACGAAGGCGTGCAGATTACCACCGGAGAGGACATAGACAATCATCCGGAAGTAACGGTAGACCCCCGCCTGATGCACACCGTGGGTATCATCGGCAAACCTTACAAGTACGACGTGTTTTATCCCTTCCCCGAAAGTGGTATCCGGGCCGGCGGCTATTACGGCACCTTTGTTTCGATGAAGGAAATAGAAACCTACACCTGCCCATGCTATCGGGTGGCGCTGTACTTTAGAGGAAGTTCGCTGAACAGGGACCTCATCCGCTACGACGAAGTTTTACTATTCAAAGCCGAAGCGCTAATCCAACTGGGGGGAGCTGCCGAACTGGAGGAAGCGCGTCAGATAATTAACCAAATCCGCACCCGTGCCGGAAATAGCACCGGACGGTTGGTGATGCAGGACGGCAGTCCTTCGGCTCATTTCAAAATTGAAACATATCCCAAGGATGGCAAGTGGACGAAAGCGTATGCTTGGCAAGCGCTTCAGTGGGAAATGCGACTGGAATTGGCCATGGAAGCTCGACGGGGATTCGATTTGGTACGTTGGGGTATCGCTGCCGAAACATTGAACGAGTATTATGCGGTAGAAAAAACACGTAGAACAGCCTATA
>JAISZY010000151.1 GCA_031284375.1 Tannerellaceae bacterium
GGGATTCCCACGGAGCACGGAGGGATTCCCACGGAGCGCGG
This sequence comes from Tannerellaceae bacterium, assembly GCA_031284375.1. Taxonomy (GTDB): domain Bacteria; phylum Bacteroidota; class Bacteroidia; order Bacteroidales; family Tannerellaceae; genus DFXE01. Next base: position 42 of record JAISZY010000151.1, read on the forward strand.
AGGGATTCCCACGGAGCGCGGAGGGATTCCCACGGAGCGCGGAGGGATTCCCACGGAGCGCGGAGGGATTCCCACGGAGCGCGGAGGGATTCCCACGGAGCCGGGAAGATTTCCCGAAAGAACATGCGGCAATAATTTTATTTTTATACTGCGCACGGCACAGTTTTGTGCATTGCTTGCCTTTTTCCCATCCGTTTTAACTGACGGAAAAGAAGATGCTCTTTTCTATGCCGGCAAGCAATGCACAAAACAATACCGCGTGCAGTATAGCATAAATAAAACACTCTATCTTGTTACAAAAACTTGTTGCGAATTTCGGAATCGAGATGTTTTTTCCATCACCTCCGGGCAAGTGGCCGGGCGGCAGTTTGCTCCGGTGTGGCGGAGTTAAAAAGAAAGACCAAGTCCCTAACGGAACTTAGTCTGACTTTGCAAATGACGATGTGGTATATAGTAGCCTACCTTATTTAATCCGTACACAGAACAAGGATTTTGTCGTGGTAGCGAAAAGGATATTTTTGTCTTTTCCTCCAATCGCTAAAGAGATAGGGCGTTCCTCCAGCACGATACGTTTCAGTTCTTTTCCTGTCCGGTCATAAACAAATATCTCTCCGTCGGCAATGTACAAATTCCCGTCTTTATCCGTTGCCTGACTGTATTGGCCTTGCGGATACACGGTTTTCAGGTTGGAGAGCGTACCGTCCGGGTTTACGTCGAGGCGAACGGTTGTTTTATTGTTCTCGTTCGCCACAAAGAGGGGTTCTCTTTGCCCCGGCGTGACGGACGATAAGGCTGCCGAACGACTCAGATCGTACGTTTCCGGTATAATCGTGACGCCATCGGGAGCAACAAAACTGTTTTCGGGAAGGCTCGCCACCACACGTTCAAAATCTCCTCTCCAACGGCTGGATGGATAGATTGCTTTCTGCACATTCCTTATCTCTTTCGTTGGAACACGAGGCAAGAGTTGTATGGTTTCGTCCGGATTAGCGGGGTCGATGGAATAGCCCCAGGCCGCCCAACCGCTATTACCCCAACCGCTATACATCGGATTATCGTCGGGCAAACGCGGAACGCTTTCCTGCACCCCATTGACCAAATAGCCCGGCTGAGGGTCGTAACGGAAAATAACTAACAGATTATCTTTCGTATCGGTGGCCAGCGTGAAGGGTTTCCATGGATAATCGGCCAGTAACGATAACGTCTGATTTTGAGCATCCCATTTATAAATCTTTTTCAGCCTGTTTTCTCCAAAATATACATTCCCACGGCTATCAGATGTGGCTCCGGCGGCAAATTCAAACCCATCGGCCAATTTATTGACTACGCCGGGACGATCGTCGTACGGACGGTTACTTTTCTCTTCTCCCGATACATTCAGTCGGGCGAAATCCCAAGCATATACCGGGATTTCTTTGTTTACGTCAAAGACCGGGATTTCTATCACGGGCAATACCTGCGTATAGTTGTGCACATTGCGGAACTCTATCTCCCGGCTGTTCCAGAGCCGTATGCCGAACTCCTGCGGCGTGCTTGCCCGGATAACGCGGTACATCCAAAGATTCACAAACATCAAACGACTGGAATTGGATATTTCGAGCATCTTACAGTCCTTTCCTTCTCTACCTTCTTCTTCAAACTGGAAGGCGTAGATTTTCCAGTTTGAAACATGCTCAAAGCGGGCTTCGTTTCGCACATGGTGTTCGAGCGACATGGCGTAGATGCGTCCCGGCGTAGATGTATTGCTTACATACATGCCGCTGGCGGCGTAAGTATTGGCCGTCCAGATATCCTTGAGCGTCCCTCCGCCGTTTTTGCCTACCCAGAGGCTCCAATACTGATTATCCCAGGCTAAGTCCAAACCTTGCACGGCGATGGGATTGGAGGGAGAACTGATACGGGAGGCGGGCGCCTGACGCTGGGGAGGCTGATTGGTTGGATTGGGCGAAGGTTTCCGCATCGTACCATGTCCGCCTACGTATTTTACATCGTTCATCAATGATTTCTCGCCGGCAAGCCACTTGCAGCCTACTGCACGGTAGTTGTATCCCCCGGTATTGATTCCGATGCCGTTCAAAATATCGTCTCCTCCTTCCGAGGATTCTACCACCGGCTTCGGCGCGCCGAATCCACTGAAAGCCGGTTCGCTTTCTTTCAAAATAAATTGGGTGCCGAAGGGGTGCAGACCGATGAGTTTTGTTCCGGGTTGCATTTTGATGGTCTCCGTGATGCGATACCAGCCTTGCGGTACATATATATGCTTATGCTTGGCGATTGCTTCGCGGAAAACGTGGGTGTCGTCCGTTTCTCCATCTCCTTTCGCTCCCAAATCGCGGATATTTACCCACGATTCCATAGACGGCAACGCAGGAACATCATTGACCGTGGAGGGTGTAAATCGAGACAAAGGAACGATGTCGCCGATGGTTTCATAATGGGATGGGGTTGCGAGGCTGTTCATCACAAGGCCATAGGTAAAGTCTTTCACCTGATACCGGCGATCTTTCACTTCCACTTTTTTCCCGCTCTGCGCATACTGTATCAAGGTAGGAACATCCTTGCAGTACAGATTGAGGAGGTTGAGTTGGGAGAACGAATTGCCTTCCACGCTGACTACAATACCGGCTTTCGATATATTCTCGAAATAAGAGTTTTCTATATGGAGGCGGTCTGCCCGGTTGTCTTGCATCTCGAAGGCTACCGGCACATTCTTCACGTGCATGTTTACGATAGCAAAACCTACCTCGCGACTCAGAACGGCCGCCTTGCGTTGTCCTTCAAAGTAGGTATCCACCATCATCATCGGCCAGCCGGGCGATGTTCTGCCGGAAGTAATGCCGTAGTCGCCGCCATAGAATTTGAGGTTTTCCACTTCGTTCCCCACATCGTAGATGCCGGCTTTTCCGTCGCCCGTATAGAAGACGCAATGGTTGATAAAGCTATGCTGTGCAAAATGAGAACGGACGCCCACAGCCTGGGGATTCCCTTTCTCTATCCGGATGTTGATGTTGGACAAGGCGCTGTAAAAAGTCCCGGCGCCGGCGTCCTGGGGCGCGCGTCCGGGTTGTGCCAATCCGCCGGTAAACCAAATCATATAATTCTGCTCGTCCTGAAAACCGGGAGTGTTTTTCCCCAGAATAATCTCCGGCCGGTTCTTCCCATATCCAATCAAGCGAATGGCGCTGGGTACATGAATCGTTTTACTGATTAAATACTTTCCTTCGGGGATAAACAAAATACCAAACGATTTTTCGGTCTTCACCTGATTAATCGCGGCCTGAAGAGCATCCGACACATCGGTCTTTCCGTCGGCCTTGATGGAATAATTATCCGGAGTAAAATAAAACGCTTCGCTATCAACCGGTCGTTGCGTATAGACCGAAGCCTCTCCGGCTGCCCACAGACCGGTTATTCCGCCCGCTATTCCACATACAAGCAGGCATATCTTCATTAAATAAAATGTATTTCTCATATCTTTATTCTTCTTGATTTATATTTTCACACAAAATCGCACATCAGCATCAGCCAACGGCAGGAGGGATGTACCCAGATTTCTTTCCAATTATAACAATTCTCGGCCGGCCAATACGGGACGTCTCTGTTGAAATGCGTCTGTACCCCTACGGGAAGTCCGCCTACCAGATTGCCGCTCGTTACGCTGTATTGTCCGGCATAGCGATAGCCTTCGCCATACATCAGGCTTTGTGCAAAGGGATTTAGTCCCAGATGCCAATCCAATACCCGGTAGGCGATTTGCCGGAGCGTTTCGTCGCCAAGATAGTTGGCCACGGCAGACAATCCTTTGGCCTGCGTCAGCGTTGTGCCGCTATTGCCGCGGAAGGAAGTCCAGACGGGAAACCTTTTCAGGTAATACCGTTCGTTCAGTTGGATGCCGTTCTTTATCTGTTCGGTTTCCACGTCATCACGCGCTTGCGTCAGGTCGTAAATGCCGGCCGGAAGCATGTAATAGGGGGCATTGTAGGCCGAGGCTTCTTTGTAAAAGCCGGCGTAGAGCTGAAGCGCCTGCTTCCATTCGGCGGCTTCGTTGGGAAAGAGCTTCGATATTTTAACCAATCCCACTACGGCGTCCTGCTCGTGGCTCCGGTGAGGGTAGTGGAGTATCGTTTCTTTCGAGGGATTGCGGTAGAAAAAGCCTTTCAGAGAAACGCCGGCATCCAAATCCGTCTGTTGCTGACAGCGGACGATATAGTCTGCATACGTAACGGCCGCCTGCTTATAGCTTTCTTCCGTCGTGGCCTGATATAGGGCAAGGGCGGCATTCAGGGCGGCGCCGGCTAATTCTACATTCATACGGCGCTCTTCTATTTCCGTTCCAAAGGCAAAGTCTTCGATGGCGGACGTCAAGGCATAGTTGGAAAAGAAACTGTCGCCGGTCTTGAAGACGATGGCGGCCAGCGCTTCCGTTGTAGCAGAAACAAGGTTGGCGTGCGGACTGTTTTGCGCTTCGGTAGAGAAATCGTCTTTTGAACCGATGATATTGTCCGTCCACATATCTTTGGTAGCCCATACGCTGCGGAAGCCATCGCCGAAACGGGTTTTCAGCATCCAATCTACGCCCCACTTCGCTTCTTCCTGCAAACGTTCCGACAAAGATGGATCCGAATCCTTCAGTTCGGTAGCCAGCGACAACATGGCATAGGCGGCTTCGGCCGTATTGACTAAGCCTTGCGACAAATCGCCTGCATCATGCCATCCTCCGTGAATGGAAACCATCCGGCCCTGATGCGTAGCAACCCAATCCAAATGACAGGCGTCGTGTACGCCTTCTACGGCGTATCCGCAACGCTGTCCGTAAAAGTGGTTGATGGTTTTTATAATCGAACTCCGGTATACGGTGGCAAATGCATCAATCCGGAAAGGTTTTGTTTGCAGGGCGCCGACTTCCAATTGATAGTCGCCCGCCGTATTCAGTTTGCCGAAATCCACCACCCGGAAGTCTCCGATAGGTGTAGTTTGAGTTTCGACCGCACCTTGCAGCACAATCTTTCCCGACGCCATCTCTCTTACACGAAAGCTTGTGGCCTCCGTATCCGGCGTGAGGGCTATCTTGGGATAGCCGGTTGCATAGCCGGCATGATTGTAGGCAATCTGTCCGGGTGCGACATTCCATCCCTCAAAGTGGTCGGCATCCACTTTTTCCAGATACATCTCGTCTATATAATACCGGGCGGTGTCTGCCGAACCGGGTTCGTTGCCCTGCAAGCGATAACGGATTTCCACTCCGGTTACTTTTTCTCTCCCCAAATGGGCTATCTCCCAGTAAACCTGATTCCATTTGTGGTTCTCTAATACCTGATAATTCAGTCCGTTCCTGTCGTAGCTGTCCGGCGTTTTGTCTTCTCCTTCGTTATGGAAGACCAGACTGACGGATACGACTTTGAAGCCCGGTAAATCGGGATAAATCCGGAACGATATCCTGTTCCAGTCCGTCCAGTCTGCACTGTCTACCGGATAGACGGCGCCGGCTATTCCCCAGGGACGGCCGCCCGGAGGGGTGTTCTCGCCCTTGGTAGGAGAGGTTAGCAAGAGCGAATATTGTCCTTTGAAAGGTTTATCGCCCGATAGGGAGAGACTGCCGTAGCCCCGGTGGGTCCAGGCATCCATGGTTTCCATATCGGAGAGCAGGCGGGATTCCTTCACTTCTTTTTGAGACCAGGCGTATTCCAACGTGTTTTCGTACGGTGCACGGATGGGCATAGAGGGAAGGATATCTTTTCCGGCAATTTCCTTGCCGGTCTTGCAGACGCAGGAAGAGAAGAAGAGGAGCGTCACGCCGAAGAAGATAGTGGATAATTGTTTTAGATGATGTTTCATAATGATAACGTATTTATTTGATCCGAACACTGAATAATCTTGAGCGGGCGGTGATAAAGAGCGTCCCGTTGTCGCGGCCTCCCAATTGGATGCTCAACGGACGTTCCGGTACGTCTATCACCCCTTGGGGTTTCCCGTCTTTATCAAAAATATAGATCTGTCCGTCGGCTACGTACAGGTTTCCCTCGTTATCTACGGCCGAACCAAATTCGCCCCATTCTACAAAGTATTCTAAGTTGGAGAGGGTTCCGTCCGGCGCTACCTGCATCCGCACCATGCGTTTGTCGTATTCGTCCGAGGCATAGAAAGGTTTTCCGGGATAGGCTTCCAAGAGCGAAGAGGCGCGGGCCAGGTCATATTGATCGGGTATGATGGTCTTGCCGTCGGGGGCGAGGAAACAGGATTCGGGTTTGTACATCACCACGGTATTGAAGTCGTGGAAATCGCGCCAGCGGTTGGACGGGTAGAGCGCTTTGTGTACGTTCCGCACGGAACCCATCGGTACCTTGGGCAGCGCCTGTATGGTTTCTTCCGGGCGATTGGGGTTGATGGAATATACTTTTGTTTCGTAGGCATTATTGCCGTATCCGGCAAAGGACGTACCGCGCGTATTGGGATAGGTGATGGGGGCTTCCGGTTTCCCGTCTACCAGATAACCGGGTTGCGCACGATAGCGGGATACCACCAAGAGGTTGTCTTGCGTATCTACGCCCAGCGAGAGAGGTTCCCACGGAAAATCGGATACCAAGGAGAGGGTGTTGCGCTCGACCGACCATCGGTAGATGCGACGGAATCGCTGGTCGGAAAAGTATATGTTCCCTTTGCTGTCTCTTGCGATGCCTTCGGCAAATTCAAAGCCGGCGGCCAATTGCTGTACTTTTCCTACTTCGTTGGTAAGAGGTATGCGGCGGGGTTCTTTGCCCGTTACCAAGAGGCGTTGCAATTCCCAGGGGCGTACTTCGATGTCCCGGTTTATATCGTACAGCGGATTACTTGTCGTATATTTTATCTGCGAATAGTTGTGCAGGTTGAGGAACTCGATCTGCTCGCAATTCTCCCATATCCGGATGGAGTAGGGATAGGGTTCGTTGATGCGTATCACCCGAAACATATACAGGTTGGCAAAGGTGATGTTCCGGCATCCTTCCATCTCGATGGGCTGACACTCGGTGCCTTCCCGGCTTTCTTCTTCCAATTGGAAGCAAAGAATCTTCCAGTTGGATACGTTGCGGAAGCGGGCTTCGTTCCTTACATGATGTTCGAGCGACATGGCGTAGATGCGTCCCGGCGTATCGGTATCGCTCATATACAATCCGGTGGAGGCATAGGTAGAGGCCGTCCATACGTCTTTTATCGTTCCGCCGCCGCCGTTGGTAATCCACAAACTCCAGTACTGATTATCCCAGGCCAAATCCATGCCTTGGGCGGCGATGGGATTGGTGGGCGAGCTGATGCGTGCGGCCGGATTCATATTGTTTCTTGCCGGAGCGGGCTGCGAGTCGGCCGCCGGGCGAGGTTTGGACATGCCGCCGTGTCCGCCAACGAACTTCACGTCGTTCAGATAAGAATCCTTGCCGGCCATCCATTTTACTCCCACCGCCCGGTAATTGTAGGCGCCGGTATTGATGCCGATGCCGTTGAGCGTATTCTCTCCGCCTGCGGAAGATTCGAGCAAAGCCTTCGGAGCGCCGAATCCGCTGAAGGCCGGCGTACTCTCGGCCAGACGAAGCTGAGCGCCGAAGGGATGAAGTCCTATCAAACGGGTGGAGGGTTTCATCCGGAGCGTTTCCGAGATGCGGTACCAGCCTTGCGGTACGTAGATGTTATCGTACGTGTCGATGGCGTTTTGAAAGGCTTTTGTATCGTCGGTTACGTCATCTCCTTTGGCGCCCAGGTCGCGGATATTCACCCAGGTTTCCATCCCCGGAAGGGCGGGAATATCCCTGGCCAAGGCGGGGGGAAGTTTCCGGAGAGGTTCCACATCCAAGAGGGTGCGGTACTGGGGGCGCGATACGATATCGTCCATTTGCAGTCCGTGGGCGTAATCTTTGATGGTGTAAATGGCGTGGGGTACGGTTGTCTCCGTGCCGCTGCGACGGTATTTGGCCAAGACGGGTACGTTGGCGCAATCTACATTCCGCAGCGTAATCTGGTTGTTGCTGTTGTTCTCGTTGCTGACGATAATGGCGGGACCCGATACGTTTTCCCAACGACTGTTTTCTACGTACAGCCGGTCGGCGTAATTGGGGTCTATATCAAATACCGTTGGGACGTTCTTTACTTGGAGGTTCACCATCGCCAACCCGGATTCCTGACAGCGAAGCGCCGCCACGCGCTGTCCTTCAAAGTAAGCATCCACCATGACGACCTGCCAGCCGGGCGAGGCCTTGGTGGTATAGATACCGTAGTCGCCTCCAAAGAAAGCTACATTTTCCATTTCATTCCCCACATCAAACAGTCCGGCTTTTCCTTTGCCGATATAGACGGCTACGTGGCTGATAAAACTATGCTGGGCGTAGTGCGTGCGCAAACCTACGGCATGAGGGTTGCCGTCTTCTATCCGCAGGTTGATGTTTGACATGGCGCTGTAAAAGGTGCCGGCTCCGGCGTCGCGCGGTGTTTGTCCGGCTTCGACCGTCCCGCCCGTAAACCAGAACATATAGTTTGCCTTCCCCTTGTCGGCGGATACTTCCTGCTGATAGCCGGGAGCGTTTTTGGCCAAGATAAATTCCGGCCGTTTCTTTCCGTAGCCAATCAGGCGGATGGCGCCCGGCACGTAGATGGTTTTACTTATCAGATATTTCCCTTCGGGGATAAAGAGAATACCGAAATTCCGTTCTCGTTTCACCTGATTGATGGCCGCTTGCAAGGCATCCGACACATCGGTTTTCCCATCGGCCCGGATAGCGTAGTTCTGGGGGGTGAAATAAAAGGCTTCGTCGTCTGCCGGACGCTGCGTGTAGACCGATTCCAAATGGACGGCCTGCATCTGAAGAGCTGCGAAACAGCTCAGGGTTGTTGCTAAAATTTTCTTTAAGACATTCATGGATATTAAATTTATGTACGTTCGTTACGGGTCTTTCCTCAACAGAATACAAATGTAAGGAAATTTCCCCATTGGGATTTATTTACGGCTCATTCACAGCGATTCAGGGAGAAAAAAACAGATCGTCCCCAAAAGGAAGAACTTGGATGAGGGACAAGTGATTCTGCCTGCCGGGAAATCCCGGCAGTAAAGAAAGAGTTCCGAATGTCTGTTATTTCTGTTTTGTAAAAGTATAATAAGTTTATTCGTGTTAGGCATGAATTCGGGAGCAGGCCATCTCCGCCACGGTTTTCAGGCCGTAAAGACGTATTATCAACCAGACGCCGGCCTCGTGTCATTATGTGGTAGAGAAAGAAACTGATTGATAGCAT
>JAISZY010000214.1 GCA_031284375.1 Tannerellaceae bacterium
GTTTACTAAAGTAAATGAGCATTTTGCCGACGGAGCGTAACGCAGAGTTTGGGGTTTTTAGAGGTGCCCAAGAATATCATCCATAAACTAAGTTATTCGTAAAGGAATGAAAAGAGACAGTATTATTTTCGATATCATCGAAAAAGAAAAGCAACGTCAGTTGAAAGGCATCGAACTGATTGCTTCGGAAAACTTTGTAAGCCCTCAGGTTCTCGAAGCCATGGGCAGCGTATTGACCAACAAATATGCCGAAGGCTACCCCGGCAAACGTTATTACGGCGGCTGTGAAGTGGTAGACCAAAGTGAAACCATCGCCATCGAACGTTTGAAAAAACTATTCGACGCCGAATGGGCCAACGTACAACCCCACTCCGGCGCACAAGCCAATGCGGCGGTCTTCCTTGCCGTGCTGAATCCCGGCGATACCTTCCTGGGATTGAACCTTTCGCACGGAGGGCATCTCTCGCACGGCTCGCCGGTGAACAGCTCCGGCATCCTCTACCGGGCCGTCGAGTACAATGTACGGGAAGAAACCGGTCGCGTAGATTACGATCAGATGGAAGAAGTCGCCTTGCGCGAACAACCCAAACTGATTGTAGGCGGCGGCTCGGCCTATTCGCGCGAATGGGATTATGCACGTATGCGCCGGATTGCCGACAGGGTAGGGGCCTTACTGATGGTCGATATGGCGCATCCCGCCGGCCTGATAGCCGCCGGATTGCTGAATAATCCCTTAGAATACGCGCATATCGTTACCTCTACAACGCATAAGACACTTCGTGGGCCGCGCGGCGGAATCATCCTGCTGGGAAAAGACTTTGTAAATCCTTGGGGGAAGACAACGCCGAAGGGAGAACTCAAAACCATGTCTCAGTTACTGGATTCGGCCGTCTTTCCGGGTATCCAGGGCGGGCCGTTGGAACACGTGATAGCCTCGAAAGCCGTAGCCTTCGGCGAAGCGCTGGAGCCGGAATACAAGGTGTATCAAACGCAGGTAAAGAAGAATGCGGCCGCTATGGCGCAAGCTTTTATCGACAAGGGGTATAAAATCATCTCGCACGGTACGGACAATCACAGTATGCTGATAGACCTCCGCCCCAAGTTCCCCAACCTAACGGGTAAGGTGGCCGAAAAAGCCTTAGTGTCGGCCGACATTACCGTAAACAAAAACATGGTACCCTTCGATAGCCGTTCGGCCTTCCAGACCTCCGGTATCCGTGTAGGAACTCCTGCTATTTCTACCCGCGGGGCCAAAGAGCCGTTCATGGGCGAAATTGTAGAACTGATAGACACCGTGCTTTCCAACCCCGAAAGCGACGGAACGATAGCAACCGTCCGCGACGAAGTAAACCGGCTGATGCAGCATTATCCTTTGTTCGCCTGGGAATGATTATGAATCAATTTACAACAATAATTATGAAAAACGTATGTGCTGTTTGCGCCGTCTGGGCGCTTGTTTTATTGTCTTCTTGCGGCGAAGCCGTCGAGGAGAAGGTCTACAATCAAGGAGTCAATATAATCCCTGCCCCCTTGAGTTTGGTTCAAAATGAAGGAGTTTTCGAGCTGAATAAAGGCACCTCATTCTATGCTTCCACGCCGGAAGCCCGAACGGTTGCCGAGTTCTTTGCCGCTAAACTGAAGCTCTCTACCGGCTATCCGTTTGCCGTAGCAGACAGGGAAGGCGCCAACACCATCGCTTTACATATCGACGCTTCGGCAGAGGCGAACAACGAAGGGTATACGCTTAACGTTACGCCCGCAGGAGCCATCGTCCGGGCCAAAACCCCTCAAGGGCTGTTCTACGGTTTGCAAACGTTCCTGCAATTACTCCCCGCCGAAGTGGAAAGCCCATCGCGGGTACGGGGAATCGCCTGGAGAGCGCCTGCCGTAAGCGTGCAGGACGAACCCCGGTTTGCTTACCGGGGCGTTATGCTGGATGCCTGCCGGCATTTCATTCCGGTAGAAAACGTAAAGAAACAGTTGGACGTGATGGCCTTGTTCAAACTAAACCGGATGCATTGGCATCTGACCGAAGACCAGGGTTGGCGTATTGAAATCAAGCAGTATCCCCGTTTGACGGAAGTCGGTTCCAAAAGTCCGAACGGCGAAGGCTTCTACACGCAGGAGGAAGTAAAGGAAATAGTACAGTATGCCGCCGACCGTTTCATCACGGTGATTCCGGAGATAGAACTGCCGGGGCATGAGTTGGCCGCCATCTCGGCCTATCCGGAACTTTCGTGCCGGGGCGAACCGATTTCGATTCGGGCCGTCTGGGGAGTAGAAGACGTGGTACTTTGCGCCGGAAAGGAAAGTACCTTCGAGTTTCTCGAAAATGTAATCAAGGAAGTCATCGCCCTTTTCCCCTCGGAATACTTCCATATTGGAGGGGACGAATGTCCGAAAACGAGTTGGGCCACCTGTCCGCTCTGCCAACAACGCATCCGCGAAGAAGGTTTGCAGGGCGACGCCCATCACACAGCCGAAGAAAAGTTGCAAAGTTATTTTGTGCAACGCATCGAAAAAGTACTCACCCAATACGGGAAAAAGATGATTGGTTGGGATGAGATATTGGAAGGCGGATTGGCGCCTACGGCTACCGTCATGTCGTGGCGGGGCGAACAGGGAGGTATCGCCGCAGCGAGCATGGATCACGAAGTGATTATGACGCCCGGTTCCAACGGTATGTACCTCGACGCCTATCAGGGAGATTCCAAGATAGAGCCGGTAACCATCGGCGGATACACTTTGCTGGAAAAGACCTACGCCTACAATCCTACGCCCGATACATTGATTGCTACCGGGAAAGCTCATTTTATAAAAGGAGTGCAAGGCAATCTGTGGTCGGAATACATGTATACCACCGACTTGATGGAATACCGCGCCTATCCTCGCGTATTGGCTGTGTCCGAGATAGCCTGGTCGGCCGTTGAGCGGAAGGATTACAAGGACTTTGAACGCCGGCTGAACAACGCATACGTGCGCCTCGACGGGCATGGAATCAACTACCATATCCCTCAGCCGGAGCAACCGGGCGGTTCGTGCAACTTCGTGGCCTTTACGGACAAGGCATCCTTAGCATTTAAGACAACGCGCCCCATCCAAGTGGTCTATACAACCGACGGTTCGGAACCTACGCCACAGTCGGCCGTATACACATCGCCCCTTGAGTATACCGAATCGGGTACGCTGAAGATACGTTCCGTTCTTCTTTCGGGCCGGATGAGTCCTACGCGGGTCATCACCGTAGAAAAGCAGGAACCGGCGGCTCCCGCTCGTCCGGATACGACGGGCCTGACGCCCGGCTTGCAATTGCAGGTAGCCTACGGCGAATTTAAGGAGGTAGCTCCCTTGGCCGGCATCGGCGAATGGAAAGACAGTACATTGACCGACTTGAGGAACATCACAAGGATAGAACCCAGCAATAACGCCATGCGTAATGTGAAGCAGTATGCCGCCATTGCCAAAGGATACGTAAACATTCCGGACAACGGCGTGTATTATTTTTCGAGCGATAACGAAGAAGTATGGATAGACGGGAAGCTGCTGATTAATAACAGCGGCGAAGTGAAACGCTTCTCCCGCCACGACAGTTCGGTAGCGCTGCAAAAAGGATTACACGAATTGAAGGTGGTATTCTTGGGGCATATCATTGGCGGATGGCCTTCTAACTGGAACAACGGAAGCGTTCAGATTCGTAAGTCCGATGCGGAAAGATTCACCCGCATCACCCCGGAAATGTTGTATCATTAACATACGCCCAGGTTATCAATACACCTCTTTGGCTATTTGATAAACGCTGTCGGTAGCCATGAGGGTGTAGAAATGCAGGCTGGGCGCCTGGTGGGCAATGAGGTCTTTGCATTGCTGTTTGCCCCATTCGATTCCTACGATTTTGGCCTCTTCGTCCGTTTTGCACTTACGAAGTTCTGAGGCGAGAGGTTCCGGTATTTCGGAACGGAAAACCTTAGGGAGTACCGTCAG
>JAISZY010000228.1 GCA_031284375.1 Tannerellaceae bacterium
AAACGACCCTGACCCTCGAATTTACCCAACCTGCCGACGCCACAGGCATAAAACTGTACTGTTCTGCCGAAGAACCGACAGGAGGCGTTGTTAGCGGCGGCTGGGTGGAGATAATTTCCGCAACGTTCGGCAGCGGTCAGGTTACGGCAGTCATTTCCGACGCGGATAAAGACAGGACGCTCTACTTCCGTCTCGAAGTGACGGGCGGCGTCAACGCCGGCTATTCCAATACGGCAGGCAAGCAGGGCGCGAGCGCCGTCACCCCCGTTTATACGGAAAACCCTCCCGACAACCATATTGACAACACGACGCCCGACGAAGACCAGCCAACAGGCACGGACAACGTAACGGACAAGATGCTACAAGTCACAACCAACTCTACCGGCATGCAAATAACCGGACTCATTCCCGGCGAAGTCTTTGCCATTTACAATATGCAGGGACAGCTCGTTTTCCGGGGCAAGGCCGCCGGCACGGAAGCGTTTATCGTCCTTTCCGGACGAGGTACGTACGTTGTCGTTACAGATAGACAAGCGCTGAAAGCAGCGTATTGATACGGTAAAACAGCGAAAGAATAAAAACTGAGCTGAGAGGCTGCTCCGGAAATCGGGGCAGCCTCTTATTCGGTATTACCGGAGAAAAACGGAATGGTTTGATAATTACCAAACTGTCTGGCGGATTGGTGGGGATTCTTGTTATGAAACGTTTCGGGCAGTTGAAAATCAGTTTGGCGTACGGCTTAGAGAAGATGTCGGCCGTTACAGCGTCTACCACAGCGGGTGCCACGTTAGCTTCCGCCTCCTTTGCCGATGTAATCTTAGCCACCGGAATTTCTGCCGTATGGGGAGCCGCCATGATTAATTCCGGAGCCACGGTATTGGATCATCTTCCTCATGGCTCATTTTTCCATGCAACAGCCGGCGCAGTAGGTATGCAACAGAGAGAAAGGTTAAGATTAATAGGATACGAAACGTTGATAGGAGGAACGCTTGCCGGGCTTACATGTTTGGAGGCCTTTTTGGAATATACAATTTGGGGATAACGCGCAAACTAAGCCGGATTTATAAAATTAAAGTATATTTGAAGGCCGGATAGGTTGTCCGGACTTTACTAAACACTTTTATCTTATGAGAACGATTGTATTATCTATCCTTTTCCTTGGTCTGACCCTCATGTCTTCTTTCTCGCAAACGGAGGCAAACAGGTTGGACTCGGTGGTTCCTGTCCGCGGATTGGCTATTGCTGCTCCTTCGGCGAATGGACTGCCTTTGTTCCTCCAATTTATTGAAGAAGAGCTGGCGCCGGCGCATTTCAACCTGCTTATCTTGCGAGTGGACTGGAATTACAACTACACCAGTCACCCGGAACTGAAAGACCCGAACCCGCTCACCCTGGCCGATGTGCGGAAAATTACCGCCGTGTGCAAAAAACATGGCATACGCATCGCGCCGCAAATCAACTTGCTCGGACATCAATCCTGGGCAAAGACCACCTACGCTCTGCTGCGCGAGTATCCCGAATTTGACGAAACGCCGCATGTGAATACCGAACACTACACCGGCTGGCCTAACCCCGACGGACTCTATTGCAAGAGCTATTGCCCCTTGCATCCGGATGTGCATAAGGTGGTCTTCGCCTTGATAGACGAGCTGACCGACGCCTTCGAAACCGACTTATTCCACGCCGGTATGGACGAGGTCTTTTATATCGGCGACGACAAATGCCCGCGTTGCAGCGGACACGACAAGGCGGAACTCTTTGCCGGAGAAGTAAGCGTCCTTCGCAATCATCTGGCCCTAACGGGAAAAAGGCTGCTGATATGGGGAGATCGGCTGATAGATGGCAAAACAACCGGCATAGGAGCCTGGGAGGCCAGCATGAATCATACACACAGGGCGGTAGACCTCATCCCCAAAGATGTCTTTATCTGCGACTGGCATTACGAACGACCCGACCAAACCGCCGTCTATTTTGCCATGAAAGGCTTCGACGTAGCGACCTGCCCCTGGCGCAGGCCGGAAGTAGCGCTCGCACAACTGAACGACATGATACGCTTCCGCCAAAGCGCCACGCCGCAAATGAGGGGGCGCTTTCAAGGTGTCATCGAAACCGTATGGTCGGGAGCCGACGGCTTTCTGAAAAACTATTACAACCCGGAAACGTATACCCAAGCCGTATCCGACGCCGTTACCCTGAAGAAACTCATAGAGGCCTACAAACAATTACGCTAAGTTAATACGCAATATATCATGAAGAAATTAGTGGAAATCACGCTTTTCCTTTTTATGTTCTCCTATCTGCTCGAAGCGCAGGTAGACGAGAAACTGAAAAACGACATCCGCCGGACGGGATTCGTTCACGCTCCATTGCCGCTCGATTACAGCAAGTCGTTCGAGACCTTCGGACTAACCAAGAAAGTACTCCACACCGAGATGCTTTGCGATATGGAAGATATGAAACGCTGGTCGCACCGCGGTATAGGCGGCATGAAGCAGACCGGCGAAAGAAGTATATCGGGCACACATAGCCTCCGCCTCACCGCGCCGGTTACCGCCTCGGCGTTTCCCGACTGGGGACTCGGATTGGGAACATCCATGGCCGGATTCGACGTAGGAGGGGTGAGTTGGGAGAAATACAACCGCATCCTATTCTACATATATCCCGATTGCGAAGGAGCGCGCAGCATTTACCTCAACCTCTACGTAGAGAACGACGGGAAGATTAAAGTGCCCGACAAATACGGACGGGAAGGGTATCACGAAATCAACCTCATCAATCACCGGTGGAACCAATGCTTTGTTGAAATGTCGGAACTATCGCGCGATAAGGTGACCAAACTCCTCTTCGCCATCGAAATATTCGGAAAGGAAGAAACCATGGGCGATTTCTTCCAATACGACATCGACGCCGTAGAGCTTCAAACCATCGAAGACCCCGAAGTGGTGAGCGGCTGGCAACCGGCCAACGGACGAATCATTCATTCTACCACCGGATACCGGGCGGAAAGCGAGAAGTCGGCTATCCTGAAAGTGGCCGGACATCAAGGGAAATTCCAACTCGTAGATTATACCACGCAGCAAACGGTGTACGAAGGGAGCGTCGAGCAGGAAAAAACAGCCATCGGAACGTTCGAAACGGCCTCCTTCTCCGGCTTCAAACAAGAGGGGCAGTTCTTCCTCCGGGCGGGTGGCGTTAGCTCCAAACCTTTTTATATCCATCGCAACGTGTGGGACGACTCGGCTTGGCGCGTGCTCAACTTCCTGTTTTGCGAGCGTTGCGGATATCCCGTGCCGGGCAAACACGGCGCTTGTCATACCGACCTCAACGGAGAGCATAACGGACATGCCTTTACCGTAAACGGCGGATGGCACGACGCCGGCGATATGTCGCAGCAAACCTTGCAAACGGGCGAAATAGCTTACGCTTTCTTCGAAATGGCCAACCGGGCGAAGGAGAAAAACAACACCGACCTCTACCTGCGACTTCAGGAAGAAGCGCTCTGGGGACTTGATTTCATCCTCAAAACTCGCTTCGGCGACGGATACCGTATGCAGTCCTGGGGCACTAACTTGTGGACCGACGGCTTTGTAGGAACCATCGACGACGCCGGAAGACGACAAGTGCAGGTGCACAACGGGGGATTCGAAAACTTCTCCTTCGCCGCCATCGAAGCCTATGCCTCCCTCTCCATCGACCCGGCCCAAGACCCCCGGCTGAAGGAGCATCTGCTCAAGATTGCCAAAGAAGACTTCGACTTTGCCCTCCAACGTTTCGAAGAACTCGGATACAACGAACGATACCGGAGCGGACATGCTTACATGGCTTCGCAAAGTCAGTACATGGCTACCGTCTCCTGGGCGGCAAGCCAAATCTACAGGCTGACGCAAGAACCTTACTATGCACAGAAAGCGGCCGAGTATATCCGCTATACCCTCGACTGCCAGCGTACCGAACCGCTCGGCGATAAAAGCAAAACCCGTGGGTTTTTCTACCGGGACCTCAACAGGAAATCCATTGTGCACTACAACCATCAGTCGCGCGACCAGGTCTACATGCAGGCGCTCGTCGCCTTGTGCGAAACGCAGCCGAAGCATCCCGACCTCGGGCGATGGGATAACGCCATACGCCTCTATGCCGGATACCTGAAAAACATCATGCACTACATACGTCCCTACGGAATGATGCCCAGCGGCGTTTATCATATCGACGAGGTGAAAGACTCGGCCAATTTCGCCGCCATACATACCTGGCTTCAGGAGGATGTGACCGACGATTACCGCGAGCAGCTCCGCAACGGCATACCCTTGGACAAGGAGCATTATCTGCGGTTCTTCCCCGTATGGTTCTCCTTCAAAGGCAATGCCGCCGTGCACTTAGCCACCGGAAAGGCTGCCGCTCTGTGCGGTAAATACCTCCAAGACGATGAATTGCTCCACATAGCCGAACAGCAACTGTTCTGGATAGTGGGGATGAATCCCTTCGGCCAATCGCTCATCTACGGCGAAGGCAGCAACTACGCCCAGCAGTACTGCGCCTTGCCGGGAGAAATGGTGGGCGAGATTCCCGTGGGGATGCAATCGCGGTTCAACGAAGACACTCCCTACTGGCCGCAGTTCAATACGGCTACCTACAAGGAAGTATGGGGCTCGTCGGCCGGGAAGTGGATCTCTTTGATAGCCGAGTTTTAATCCCCAAAAGAATCGGCTATGACACCCCACACGGATTTTACGCAACGTAATGCAGCCATAGACATCCTCCGGGCGCTTACGATGTTTGTCATGATTTTTGTGAACGACTTCTGGACCGTGCACGATATACCCCACCGGCTCAACCATGCCGAGAGGGGAGAAGATTTTATGGGATTGGCCGACGTGGTCTTCCCTTGCTTCCTCTTCGTGGTAGGTATGTCGATTCCCTTTGCCGTAGAACGCCGGTATGCCAAAGGCTTACCGGGCGAATCCACGATAGGGCACATCCTGTTGCGCACGCTGGCTTTGCTCCTGATGGGCGCGTTTATCGTGAACTCGGAAGCGCGTTTATCGCCCGATGTACACTACCCGGTAAGCGTTTATTGGTTTCTGATGGTCGTAGGCTTTTTCTGCCTCTGGAACCAATATCCGCCCACCCACGATAGGCGCCGGAAGTGGCTTTACGCCGTGCTGAAAGGCATAGGCGCCGCCACGCTCCTTTACTTGGCCGTAACGTTTCGCACACCGGACGGCGGCGTTTTCAGCGCTCGCTGGTGGGGCATCCTCGGCCTCATCGGTTGGGCATACCTGGTATGCGCTTTTATCTACGTCTTCACCCGCGACAGGCTGAGGTACCTCATCCCCCTCTGGCTGGTGTTCGTGCTGCTCTGCCTCTTCCTCTCGCCGATGAAAGAAGCCTGGGGAGGCGAAGCGCTTCTTAACCTGCCCCGCGCCAATTTCCCGAACGATATGCTGAACATCCTCCACATCGGCAACGGAGCCTTGCCGGCGTTTACCCTGGGAGGCATCATCCTGTCCGTACTCAGTACGCGGTACGCTCATTGGCCGATAAGGAAGAAACTAACGGGCGTACTCGTTGCCGTAGCCACATTGGGCGCGGCCGGAATCATCGCCCGACACTTCTGGATACTCTCCAAGTTGAGCGCCACGCCTCCGTGGGTGTTCTACGTAACGGCTATCGCCATAGCGCTCTATGCTATGATTTATCTGGTGGCGGAGAAGGGACGGGCGCATTGGTTCCACCTCATCAAGCCGGCCGGCACGGCCACGCTTACCACCTACATGATACCTTACGTAGCCTACGGATTGGCCGATGCAACGGGCATCGCCCTGCCCGATTGGTTTACGCACGGTTTTCTATCCATCGTTAATTGCCTCTGTTTCGCCCTCTGCATCATCGGCGTAACCTGGCTGTTGGGACGTATTCACCTCAAACTAAAAATATAATCGCTATGAAGCATCTGAAAACATTGCTATTCCTCTCCCTCTTTCTCCCGGCGATGAGCTGTGTCACACAGCAACCGGCAGAGTATCCCCTGTTCTGGACCTGGTTGGATTATCGACCTACGATGAATTTCGACTCCGTATGCGCCCTGATGCACGAAACGGGTATCGACGGCGTAATGCTCAACGCGCCTACGCCGGACGATTACCGCCAAGCCATCCCCATTGCCCACAAATACGGCATCGAAGTATATGCCTGGCTCTGGACGATGAACCTCGAACATGGACGCGACTCCCTCGTGAAAGCCCATCCCCAGTGGCTGAGCGTAAACCGCAACGGCGAAAGCTTAGCCAACCACAAGGCTTACGTGGATTACTACAAATTCCTCTGCCCCGCCCTGCCCGAAGTAAGAGACTATATCCGCGATAAGGTGAAGGCCTATTGCGAAGTGGAGGGGCTGAACGGTATCGCCATCGACTACCACCGCTTGGTAGACGTGGTACTCCCCACCACGCTATGGCCCCGGTACGGTATCGTGCAGGACAGGGAATATCCGGAGTGGGACTATGGGTATCACCCGGCCATGATACAAAAGTTTAGGGAGATGCACGGATACGACCCCCGCGAGCAGGAGGACCCTTCGGCCGACCAGAAATGGCTCCAATTCCGTTGCGACCAAGTGACCGAAGTGGCCAACGAAATAGCCGGCGTAGTGCATGCTTACGGCAAGAAGATGGCCGCCTCGCCCTTCCCCACGCCCGCCATGTCTCGCCAAATGGTGCGACAGGACTGGGGAAAGTGGAACTTAGACATCGTCTTCCCCATGGCGTACCATAACTTCTACACCGGCGACGTGAGCTTCATAGCCGATTGTACCATCGACAACGTAAAAACCAAGAACCCCTCCACCACCCTCTACTGCGGAATGACGGCCACCAACGGCCCGGCCATGTTCGACTGCATGGACGCGGCGCTGAACAACGGCGCCGAAGGCATCGCCATCTTCACCGTAGGGAGTTTACGCTCGCCGGAGATACGCGCCCGCTTCAAAGCTTATGCCGATAGCGTGAGGACTTTGAGAGCGCAAACGAAGGTGAATCCCGCCGCTACCGGTATCACAACCGTTCAAACCAACCCCTTCGAAAAGCCCGTTGTCATGCAGGCCATCGACAAGCGTATCGCCGATTATACCCACCAATCCGCAGACAGCATACGGGCCGGTGAATATACCTTGGCCGAGACCTACGGCGCAACGAAGCGCTACACGCGGGTGGAAGAAAACAGTGGCGTTGTGTTCGATATCCGTTTCTATTTTTACGGAGGAATCCTTTCGGGCTGGGGCGTAGAACCCGAAGCCGCTTCGTTCGAGGCCTATCAAAAAGGCTTGCAATAGGGCATCACGCAGGAGCGGGAACCCGGAATGTTCCCTGTTATTTACCGAGAGGTCGCGTTACCGAGCGTAGCGTGGCCTCTCGCTTTGTTATATAAGGCCTTCGCG
>JAISZY010000184.1 GCA_031284375.1 Tannerellaceae bacterium
CATTGTTATTTCTCCTTTGATTGCTCTGATGAAAGACCAGGTGGAAGGCTTGCTGTCCAACGGCGTAATGGTAGCGGCGCTCAACAGCGCCATACAAGAAGAAGAACGGCAGCAGATAAGACAACAATGCGTACAAGGCAAACTGAAACTACTCTATATATCGCCCGAAGGTTTCCTTAGCGAATTAGACCGACTGCTGTCTCGTATGGAGATTTCATTGATTGCCATAGACGAAGCGCATTGTATATCACGCTGGGGGCATGACTTCCGACCGGAATATACACAACTGTCCATCATCAAGGAGCGTTTTCCCGGCGTGCCGGTTATAGCCCTCACGGCTACGGCCGATAAAATGACCCGCCTCGACATCATGGAACAACTGAAGCTGAGCGAACCCCAACTGTTTATTTCTTCTTTCGATCGCCCCAATCTCTCACTTGCCGTACATCGCGGATTGGGGAAAAAGGAAAAACTATCTGCCATCGTGAATTTTATCCATAACCACAAAGAGCAAAGCGGCATCTTATATTGCATGAAGCGAGCCGATACGGAAGATATGGCCCGGATACTAACAACCTACGGCATCCAAGCGGCTGCTTACCATGCCGGACTATCAACCGGGCAAAGGGAAAAAACTCAAAACAACTTTATTAAAGACCAAACCCAGGTAATATGCGCCACCATCGCTTTTGGGATGGGGATAGATAAGAGCAACGTGCGTTGGGTTATACATTATAATATGCCGGGCAGTATAGAAAACTATTATCAGGAAATAGGACGGGCCGGACGAGACGGAACGGAAAGCGATACGCTTCTTTTCTATTCATTGAGCGACCTGATGCTACTCCGCCGGTTTGCCGAAGATAGCGGGCAAAACGAAGTGAATATGGAAAAGCTGAACTGTATGCAACGCTATTGTGAAACGGATATATGCCGGCGACGTATCTTACTCAACTATTTTGGAGAGGAAGCCGCCCACGATTGCGGGAATTGCGATGTATGCAAAAACCCACCCCAACGCTTCGACGGCAGCATATTGGTACAAAAAGCGCTCAGCGCCATCCTGCGCACGGACGAACACATCGGAATACAGATGCTGATTGATATACTGCGGGCTTCCGGACGCGGAGAAGTGCTCCGGCTGGGCTACCACAAACTTAAAACCTATGGCGCAGGACGCGACCTCCCGTTCAGGGCATGGAAAGAATATCTGTACCAGATGCTTCAACTGGGCTATGTAGAAATAGATTATGTACACACCCAAACGCTGAAAGTAACTCCTCTGGGACGCAAAGTCTTGTACGGGGAAACGCAGGCTATATTAACGACCTACCACGAACCGCAAGAAACTGTACGGCCAACAAAAAAAGAAAAGAAAGAATCCAAAGTCCCCCCCAAAGCCCGTCCCATCCGAATTATAGAAGCCAATACGCCGGAAGAGACGCTCATGGATTCGCTCCGCCAGCTTCGACGGCAAATTGCCCAACAGGAAAACAAAGCGGCCTACCTGATCTTTTCCGATGCCACGCTGGAAGATATGGTTTATAAAAAGCCTCTTACCCAAGAAGCTTTTGCCGATGTTCGCGGTGTGGGAGAAGCGAAACTTGAAAAATACGGCAACGTATTCGTCGCCCTCATCCGGCATGTACTTAAAAAATAAGAACCGGCAAAGATGTTAATTATTGTCAATTACGACGTGTGTATAAGCATCAAAGATGAGTACCTAAATTATATTTTGTAAGTTTACCCGCTCAAAAAAAACAGATTAAAACATTAATATATTCATGAACAACGCTATTTTTAAATTTGCCAAACCCGTCAATGAACCGGTTAAAGCATACGCTCCGGGAAGTGAGGAGAAAACTCTGCTGAAAAATGCACTCAACCAATTGTCTTCCGAAGAATGGGATATCCCATTGGTCATTGACGGAAAAGAGATACGTACCGGGAATATCGGCAAAGTAGTTATGCCGCACAACCACAAACATGTGCTGGCTACTTACCATAAAGCCGGCGAGAAAGAGGTGCAATTAGCCATTGACGCTGCGATGAAAGCACATCGCAAATGGTCTGAACTTCCCTGGGTGGAACGAGCCTCTGTGATGATGCGTATCGCCGAACTTATTTCAACAAAATATCGTTATTTAGTCAATGCCTCCCTGATGCTGGGGCAAAGTAAAAACCCGATGCAGGCCGAAATCGACGCACCTTGCGAATTAATCGATTTCCTGCGATTCAGTACATTCTATGCAGGACAAATCTACGAAGATCAGCCTTATTCCGATGCCGGAATCATCAATCGCATGGAATACCGCGCCTTGGAAGGATTTGTGTTCTCGCTTACGCCGTTCAATTTCACGTCTATCGCCGGCAACCTGAATCTGGCGCCGGCCATGATGGGGAACGTAGCCGTATGGAAGCCTTCTACAACAGCTATCCACTCCAATTATTTGCTGATGAAGATATTTCAGGAAGCCGGATTGCCCGACGGAGTGGTAAACTTCATTCCCGGTCAGGGCAGCGTGATTGGCAAAGTGGTTACTGCAAGCCCCGATTTGGCCGGTTTCCACTTTACAGGTTCTACCGGCACTTTCAATAAGTTATGGCTTCAGATGGCTGAAAATTTAGACCATTACAAATCCTATCCGAAGATTGT
>JAISZY010000240.1 GCA_031284375.1 Tannerellaceae bacterium
CGAACCTCGCTTCACAATCAATTGGGCGATGTCTTCGTTGCGAAGCGTATAGTTTGTGGGGGAGACCTGAGCGATGTAGTAACCTTTTTTGTCTTGCGGCAGGGTATTGAGCCTCAGCCACGTTTTCCAGAAATAACTTGCCATGGTGTAGATGCTGTTTTAGAGAGTTATAAATTGCCGGTGAAGGTAGTAAGATTTGCCGAAAAAGAAGAAGCATTGCACGGTATTGGGGAGAATTTTCTACTTTTGAATCGAAACAAAACAGACAATCTATGCGTATACAATTAGCCGTTGCCATGCTCGCCCTGTTGTGTGCCGTTTCGGCATACGGTCAGCGGGGAGATTGGTACAACGATGAAGGAGGATTTACCTTCCAAGGCTCCGGCGTCGAAGAAGACCCTTATCTGATAAACTCGGTTACGGCCCTCGCCTACTTGGCCGAACAGGTGAATATGTGGCCGGGCAAGAGCTTCGAGGGCGAGAGCTTCCTCCTTACGGAAGATTTGGACTTAGGCCGGCATTACTGGATACCGATAGGCAGCGAGCCGCATCAGCCCTTCCGGGGAGCGCTGAACGGGAACGGGAAGGTGATACGCAACCTCTTTATCGGCAGTACGGAGGTAGACAACGTCTATGCCGCCGCCGGGCTTTTCGGGCATTTGGGCAATGGGGCGAAGATAGAGAACCTCACGCTGGAGGGAGGCCTTATCGTGGGCGGCGGCCGGGAAGCGATTTCGCGCACCGGGTGTTTGGCCGCTTATCTGCTGTGCAGCGTATCGGAAGGAAAGGATTCGATTGTGATACGCAACTGCCACAGCCGGCAGATGAAGATTGCCGGGGCGAATACCGAAACAGCCCATACCGGCGGATTGGTAGGCGAGGTCTATTCCTTTGCCGACGGTGGCGGTCAGGCGTATGTGCTGATGGAAAATTGCAGCAACAGCAGTCTTGTTACGGCCTCGGCCTCCAATTTCCCGTACACCGGCGGCTTGGTAGGCAAGGGGCACGGACATGGCTATTGCGACGAGGAGTCTCTGTCCGGCACGGGTCGGTTTGTGCTTCGTGGGTGTCTGAACCGTGGCGATGTAGAAGGCGGGGATGCCGCCGGAACCGATGCCGTTTCGTCTACGGGGGGGATTCTGGGTTTCGGCTATGGGTCGGGCGACGGCTATGGCGAGCGGCAGGGTTCGGGCGCCTTCATCGTAGAATATTGCTTGAACCTTGGGCATGTTACCGGCGGAGATGCGGTGGGCAATCAAGCCTTTTCCTACACCGGCGGCCTTTTGGGGTATGGCGACGGATACGGTTACGACGGGTCGGGCGCCTGCATGGTACAGTTTTCGGCCAATAGGGGCGACGTAAAGGGCGGCGATACATTGCACGATACGGTGGCGGTGGTATCAACGGGCGGGGCGATAGGCTTTGCTTCCGGCTCGGCATCCGGCAGCCGCACGGAGGGCGGTTCGGGATATGGTATCTTTCGGATGCGTGATTGTTACAGTTACGCCTCGGTGATGGCCAAGAGCGGCTATTTGGGCGGATTGGCCGGCACGCTGTCAACGGTAGGCATGGGCAGGAATCACCGGATATCGGCTATGATTCTGGATTCGTATGCAGCCGGGAGTATCAATCGGAGCGACACGGTGTATGAGGTTATTACCGGAGGGATTGTGGGGAGGATGCAGAAATCGAAGGAAGCGGCCAAAGGCCCTCAGGTGGGCGCATGTTTGGCGGCCTTGTCTTATCTGAACGGGAAAGCGCGTCGCACGTTTCGCATCGTAGGACAGGTACAAGGTATCGGGCAACCGTTTACGGCTATCCTGAGTCGCAACTATGCCTATGTGAAAGAAGGGGAGTGGACGAATGTAAAGATGATAAAAAACGGGCACGAGTGGAATGGTTCGATGCTATCTCCGCCTATCTCCCGGTGGAATACGAAGGAGAAGAGCTGGCAGTGGGAGGAGAACGGCCGGTTGCCCAAGCTGCTCAATTTGCCGTGGCAGGAAGACGTTCCGCTTCCGTAGCAAGCACGTTTAACGGTATCCGAAGAAGAAAAAGAGGATTCCGGCGCTGATGAGCGCTATTCCGAGGAGTCCGTAAAAGAGGCGCGCTCCGTTTCGTCCGAGCCAGTGAACGAATGTAGCCGCTTTCCGGCTTTGGAAAAACCAGTCGAAGTTAAAGATGGCGGCGGCGAGCGAGACGCATCCCGAGAGGACGAAGATAGCCAGTACCAAGTATTCGGCAGTTTCCATCGGATTCATTAAGGCATTTCGAGGGTACGCGAGCCATCGGGGTTTTCGCGGATAAATACGTGCAGGGTGTCATCCGGCAGATATGGTTCAATGATATCAGGCCATTCGATAAAGCAGAGATTTGCGGAGTAGAAGTAGTCTTGTAGTCCGAGGTCTTCGGCCTCGTCGAGGCGGTTTATCCGGTAGAAGTCGAAATGGAAGATACGTTGGTTGGTTGATTCTATCCGGTACTCGTTCACGATAGAGAACGTGGGGCTATTAACGACCTCCTCTACGCCCAGCGCTTTGCAGACGGCTTTGATAAACGTTGTTTTACCCGCTCCCATATCACCGTGGAAAGCAAAGATACGATGGTCTTTCATCCTCGAAATAAAAAGGAGCGCTGCGTTGCTGTCTGCCTCGTTCATGTGGATAGCGTACACTTGTGCAGGTTATTTAGGGTTTAGCGTGATAAAGGGGATGAGCATCTCTTCCATGGATACACCTCCGTGCTGGAACGTGTTTTTGTAGTAAGAGACGTAGTAATTGTAATTATTAGGATAAGCAAAGAAGCTTTCGTTCAGGGCGAATACGTATCTACTGCTTAGATTGGGAGAAGGGAGTCCGGCTTTTTCGGGTTCACGTATTTCGAATAATTCCTTCGGATTGTAATTAAGATTTTTGCCTACTTTATAGCGCAGGTTTGTATTGGTATTCTTATCGCCTATCACTTTAACGGGTTCGTCCACCCGGATGGTTCCGTGGTCGGTGGTTAAGATGATTTTATACCCTTTATCGGCGATACGGTGGAAAAGTTCTAAGGCAAAGGAATGTTGAAACCACGATTTGGTGAGGCTCCGGTATGCGGCTTCCGTTTGCGCCAGTTCCCGTATCATTTTCATTTCCGTTCGTGCATGAGAAAGCATGTCAATAAAGTTCAGCACAATCACGTTCAGTTGATTTTGCGTAAGCGAGGCCACATTGCCGAGCAATCGTTCACCTTGTTGCGAGTCGTTTGCTTTGGTGTACGAGAAGTTGTATTTCTTTCGGAAACGGTCTATCTGCGTTTGAATGAGCGGCGCTTCGTTAAGGTTCTTTCCCTCCTCGCTTTCTTCGTCCACCCAGAGGTCGGGGAAGATTTTCTCAATCTGTACAGGCATCAATCCGGAGAAGATTGCATTCCGGGCATATTGAGTAACTGTGGGCAGGATGGAATAATAAAGACTTTCGTCGAAAGTAAACGAATCGGTCAGCAGTTCCTTCACCACCTTCCATTGGTCGAGGCGGAAATTATCAATAAGGATGAAAAAGATTTTCTCGTCGTTGTCCAACAAGGGAAAGACACGTTTCTTGAACAGGTCCGGACTCATAAGCGGTCGATTATCCGGAGCTTGAATCCAGCTAATATAGTTTTGTTTTACGAATTTGCCGAACGAATGATTGGCTTCCTTCTTCTGCATTCGCAGCAATTCACTCATTTGCGTTTGTCCGCTTTCCAGCTCCAATTCCCAGTAAACAAGTTTTTTGTACACCTCCATCCAATCGTCTGCCGTAAGAGATTCATTGATTTGCATCCCGATACGCGAAAACTCCTGTTGGTAATTTATCGTTGTTGCCTCCGATATGATTTTATGCTGGTGGACATTCTTTTTAATAGAGAGTAAAAGCTGGTTAGGATTAACCGGTTTGATCAGGTAGTCTGCGATTTTATTCCCGATAGCCTGGTTCATGATACTTTCTTCTTCGCTTTTGGTGACCATCACCACCGGTACGGTAGGATTGATTTCTTTGATAAGCGACAAGGTTTCCAGTCCGGTAAGCCCCGGCATATTTTCGTCGAGGAAAATAATACTGAAATCCTGCACCTTACAGTAGTCGATTGCGTCTTGTCCGCTTACCACAGCAACCACCTCGTAGCCTTTCTCTCTAAGAAAAAGGATATGCGGCTTTAGCAAGTCTATTTCGTCGTCCGCCCAAAGAATATTGGCTTTATTTGTCATTGTAACATTGTCTGATGTCACAAATATAAATCTTTTCTACGGAAAGACAATGAAATGTTTGCGTAAGCAACATGAAACATATATATTTGCACGCTCAAAAGAAAACGACTTGGTAGCTCAGTTGGTAGAGCAAATGACTCTTAATCATTGGGTCGAGGGTTCGAGCCCCTCCCAGGTCACCAAATATTGAAAAGAGAATCGTCGGGGTGTAGCGCAGTCCGGTTAGCGCACCTGCTTTGGGAGCAGGGGGTCGTGGGTTCGAATCCCGCTACCCCGACAGTCGAAAGTCAAACAGTTAGGATGTATTTCCTAAAGTGTTTGATTTTTTTTTGTAACTATTCACCAACCGTAGCCACACAATTCAGCGCGGCCTTATCGGCGGTATATCTATCACCTGACGCCGACCCGAAAAGATGGCCGGTACGGATGTTAAATCCTGCCCGCATACCGCAGTTATTCCGTCTTAATCCTCACGCCTTCGCTGTGCGCCGAAAATTCGGGAGCATACATACACTGGAACGTTGTGACTCCGTTGGAGAATTGACCGGCGTGAGTTACTCTCAAATCGTATTCGAATACATAAGTCCCTTTGTGCAAATACGTAATAAAGAAATTCACGGATGCGTCTTTGATGTTTTCGTAATACCAGAGACCGTCCTGATAGCGGTAGCCCGATATAGCCTCTGTCGGTTCGAGACAGGCGGCGCGAGCGTCCTTAATATGCACATACTCGTAATCACGGTCGGTGCGCAGTTCCATACGGACAGTTATTATATCGCCTGTTTTCGGAACATTGTTTTCGTTCAGCGGGAGCAGTTCAGCGCCACGGTCGGTAATTTTTTTCAGGAACAACTGTTTGTTTATCCTCAGAGATGTTTCTGCACCGGTGATTTTGTCCAACTGTTCAAAATACTGCCAGTACACTCCTCCCCAGGCTATTCCGTTTTTGTTGGGGTTGGCAACAGTTACAGTTGCCATACTCCGGTCGATATCGGCGCCCGTCCATGCGGTTTTAACATAACCGGTACCCGGTTCGGGACGGATTTCTTCTTTCGCCGCATCGTTCAACGGTTTACCTCCGACTGTAACATCAAGCAGACTGTTTTCGTCAAGCAGGCTGTTTCCGCTCATCAACAAAGCGTAGCAGGCTTCGACAGTGGCTTTAGTCGTGCGCCAGTCATTCGTCTGTTTATTACGTAACAGCCATATTTTCATATCTTCCACAGCCTGTCTGTCGCCGGCAACTTCGCTGAAAGCCTCCATCAGCATGGCTTGCGTTTCGATGGGCGCCTGATACCAGAAATAACCCGCTACATTACTTTTCCAGTACATTCCCATTTCCTCCGACTGCTGTGCATGCTCTTTCAGCGAACGGATTATGTCCATTGCCGTTTTGTTGTCTCCGAAACGGTTCATTGCCGGCGCCGTCATTGCCTGGGCATACAGATTGAATTTTGTCCAGTACTGTTGCGCCTGAGCGTAATAATAGTCGAACGCTTTTGTGTTCTGCGGCTTATGTTTGCTGAAACTGCATGTGTACAGATATTTAATTTCGCTGTATCCGACAGTTTGTTTATTCATGTCCGTCTTGTTTTTCGACAGTCTTTCGTAATTTTCCAGTATATCCCTGTCCATGAAACGTAAGCCGTTGTCGATTATGATTTTTGC